>JAPUJS010000618.1 GCA_027296045.1 bacterium
TGTTTGGAGTGGCTGAAGGGGATGGATGAGGCTTCTCACAAAGACGAACGGGTGGTGAGTGCCACAAGCGAGGTGTCGTTTGGGTGGCGGACGTCGGCTCAGGTGGGTTCCAACGGGTTTTCGGGCACCCAGACCGGCACCCGGATCGGGTATGGGAGCGTGGTGACATTGAGAGAAGGCGATCACGGCCGGCCCGAAGCGTCTCGATTTGTGAATGGACGGCATCTGGAAGATTTGCCAGATCCGGGTGATATTGCAGCCGAGGCATTGAATCGGGCAGTGGACCGGTTGGGGAGCGAAAAAGGAGTGAGCAGGCGGTCGACTATGGTGGTGGACCCGGAAGCGGGCGGGCGGCTGTTTGGATCGTTGCTGGGGGCGCTTTCGGCACAGTCGGTGCAACAGAACCGGTCGTTTCTGGCGGATAAACAGGGCGAACAGATCGGTAGCGAGGTCTTAACGCTGATCGACGACCCGCTGGTGAGACGGGGATCGGGCTCCCGGTATTTTGACGGAGAGGGGATTTCGGCAAAGGTGATGCCGGTGATCGAGAATGGGGTGTTGAAGCAGTTTTATATCGACACCTACTATGGGCGCAAGCTGGATTGGAGGCCGACGACAGGCGGGGTTTCCAATCTGGTGCTTGCACCGGGAGAGAACGATTTGGACGGGCTTTTGAAAGAGGCGGGTGAAGGATTTTATATCACTGGCTGGCTGGGGGGAAACGCGGATTCGACGTCGGGCGATTTTTCGATCGGGTTTCGGGGGCACCAGATCGAGGCCGGTGAGAAGGGCAGGCCGGTTTCTGAGATGAATATTACGGGCAATCTGACGGACCTGATGGGGCAGCTTGTGGCGGTGGGAAACGATCCGAATCCGTGGTCGAGCATGCGAACGCCCACGCTGGTATTTGAAGGGGTAGAGTTCAGCGGTCGATAAATCTCACTCCGGGGGCTTGTGCATTCGGATGTAGCGGCAGGGGACCTGGATCGGGTCGTTTGGGACGGCATTTAGAAATTCCCGGGTGGTGATGGAGTAGCCCCAGATCATCATTTTACGGCGGTGTATTTTCTTCTGGATTGATCACAGAAAGCCCTTCCTGCTGGCCAATTTGGCAGAAGGCCGCGTCTGCACAAACGAAGTGATCGAGAGGAGAGCGTTTGCGAAAATCGAGGGCGATGGCAAGTTGGAGGGCGTCAAGCGTGCGCAGATTTTGGGTGGAGGCGTAGGTTTTTAGCAGGCGGACCGCATGCTGTTGGTGGGAGCGTTCGAGAGAAATAATCGAGAATTTTCTGGCCCGAAGATCGGTGTAGAAGCCCTTTTGTGCGATCAGAAAATTACTTGAAGATAGCGTACCTGTACGTACCTTCCCTGCAAAAGCCGAATGCCATTCGATCAGCGTGAGACGTGAGATAAAGATACGGTTGGTCGGGTCGTCAATGAGTGAAACTACCTTCTGAGAACCCACCTCCGGGTGATGATATTTGACAAGGGCGCTGGTATCGAAGAAACAGACTGCCATTTATCGCTCGTCCCGTTCCGCAATTACAGCAGCAGCAAGAGAACCTTTGATGCTGGACGTGGCCTTCCACACGTCCTCCCGTGTAACGGAAGAGTCTGCCTCTGCAAGCATTTCTCGGCCGAGTTCTGTATCCCAGAATTCGGTGTCTTCGAGTGGATGCACGTCCTGATTCGAACCACTCATTCGTTCTTCAATTCGTCTTTTAACCTCGGCCAGGTCTTCAGGAGGTAACTTGCAGAGGGTCTCAATCAGGGCGTCGAGAGGAAGCTGAACCTGGACTTGCTTTTGCGTGTCTGCCATATGATGACCTCGTATGATTGAATGTCTTGCACAAATGCTTAGGAAAATATAGCTTAGCCTGAACCCTAATTCAAGGACGATTTTGCAAGCCGGTCGGAACGACTCGAGTGGAGAAAGTTGATCTTTATTAACCAAAGGAAGCTCGGGATGAATAAAAAAGAGATAAAGAGATCCAAAATGCAGGTCTACTTTCCCGAACCGGGAGATGCCTGGAAGCGCAAGACGCCTGCGGAAGCCGGCATCGACGCAGGATTGTTGCAGGAGGCGATTGAGTATGCAAACGATCCGGCACACGAGGGCAGTCCGCCCGATCTAGGAACGCATCTGGCCAAGGAAATGGGCGCCAAGCAATACGACGATGGGGCGATCCTGGGGCCGACCAAAACCCACGGTCCGGTCACCGGGGTTGTTGTCCGGGACGGATATCTGGTACACGAATGGGGCACGCCCGAGCAAGTGGACATGACTTTCAGTGTGTCCAAGAGTTTTCTGTCGACCGTGTGCGGGCTGGCCTGGGACCGGGGGCTGATTCGGGATCTCAGCGATCGTGTGGGAGAATACGTGGACGACGGAGGATACGATTCGCAGCACAACGCGCAAATTACCTGGGACCATTCTCTCCGGCAGATCACCGAGTGGGATGGGACGCTGTGGGACAAGCACTATTCGGCAGGCAATCCAGACGATGTGCTGCGTGAGCCCGAACCGCCGGGCACGTATTACGAATATAACGACGTTCGGGTGAACCGGTTTGCGCTGTCGCTCTTGAGAGTTTGGGAAAAGCCGCTGCCCGAGATTTTGAAGGTCGAAGTGATGGACCCCATCGGCGCGTCTGATACCTGGCAGTGGCACGGCTATCGCAATTCATGGGTGGAGGTGGATGGGAAGCAGGTGCAGTCGGTGAGCGGTGGCGGTCACTGGGGCGGCGGAATGTGGATTAGCGCCCGGGATCTGGCCCGATTTGGTTATTTGTGTTTGCGACGGGGGAACTGGAACGGGCGCCGGATTCTGTCGGAAGACTGGATTGATCTGGCGACCACACCAACTGAATTGCGTCCAACCTACGGCTTTATGAACTGGTTTTTGAACACCGATCGGCAGTTGATTCCCAGCGCACCGGAAGGCCACTATTATCACGGCGGGGCGGGGACCAACCGGGTCTGGGTTGCTCCAGAGCTGGATCTGGTGGTTGTGTCCAGGTGGATCGCGGGCGAGTTTTTTGACGGGTTTGTGAAACGGGTGCTGGCGGCGGTTGAAGCGTAAAGAAAGGCTTTGGATCTGGAGCAAGAATAATGGGAAATCGCATCGATCCGGAGGGACGGTATGAGGCGGCAGGGATGCGAAATTTCGAACGCCAGGCGGCGCAGGTGCTAGATCTGCTGGCTGGCGCCGAAGTGAGTCGCACCCGGGATGTGATCCAGATAGATTACGGAGGCGAGTGGGGGATTGTGGTGCTGGTGACTCCCGAAGCTCTGGAGATTCGGCTGCCCACGGTAGAGTGGACCGAGGGAACACACGCGCCTGTAGAGACAAGCCGGATCTGGCAGCGGCTGATGTGGGCGGAAGTTGCGCGTGAGGATGGAGAACTGGATACGTTGATTCTTCAGCGATTGCTGCGTTCGGGGAAAAAGGCTCGGGAGCGGGAGTTTCGGCCGTGCCGGTATTGCGGGAAACTGGTGCCGCCGGAGCATCGGCACGAGA
>JAPUJS010000619.1 GCA_027296045.1 bacterium
TCACCAGATCGGTCTGTTCGTTCACCGGCAACCGGGACATCTCCGAGGCCGGCAACCCATAATACACTTCCAGCCGGGTTTGCCCTTCGGAGCCGCGAAATCCGGCCGGATAATAAAAAAAGTCAATCGGCAAATCGGCAAAATCGGGCACATAAACCGACGGACTTTTCGAGACCAGATCCTGAACAATCCGTGCCCCCTGGAACGCCATCAGATCCGCTATTAGCGAAACCCCCAACCCGTCTGGAATTTGTGCATATTCAAACACCTTTGGAAACTGGCTCACAAAGGTAATTTCGGTGCCACGGTCCAGATTGACATACACCCAATATTCCCACCGCACCATCGAAGACACCGGGAAAATGGGTTGGCCGGGCTTGATGGCCAATGCCAATCGCCTGCGATTCACAAAATTTATCCGGGCATTCTGGATTTCCCGGTCCATCTCCATCTGCATATCCCGCGAACTGCTGATGTGGTCGGGTGCTCCAAACCGGATATGCACCTCTCCCCGATCGTCCCACGGGAATCGCCCTTCGCTAAAATGCCTTCGAGCATGTGCCACCCGCTTGTAGTGCTCCAGGAGGCGCTCATTTGTCTGGGTCAACGGCGAAGGGTCCAGGCGTGCCCAGAAGCGCCGGATCATCTCTGCTGGATCGTCTGCATCTTTGTAAATTTCCATCTCCGAACGAGACGAGAGGTAAGACACATCTTTAAAAAGGGCCTGCTCTTCTTCGGGCAAAGCGCCGATATACCGGTCAAACAGGGCCTGCGCCTGATCAAACTCCCGGACATCCAGGGCCTGGAGAGCCTGGCTCAGCGTATTATTTTCTTCTTCCCCCCGGCAAACCCCAGCCACAACACAAACCAGAAAAACAGCCAGAATCCGACGCATCAGACTCACCCCCCAAAACAAGATAAGGCGACCCCTTGTGATCGCCCCGGCAAGATGCGAAATATCTCTAAAACATACTGGATAAACCAGTTAAGAGCAACGCATTTTTGACCGCAAATCTATCCGAAAACCACAATCAGAACCGTGCCCAAAAACATCACCAGGGCAGCCATCAACCGGATACGCCCGTGGGGTTCTCCCAAAAGCAGACTGCCGAGAACCACACCAAACACAATGCTCAACTGTCGCACGGCCGTCACATAACCGACTCTTTCGATTTGCAACGCATACAATGCCAAAAGATAACCCGCCATCGCAATCATCCCGGCCAATCCGATCCGGTATCGATGGGCCCGCCATTCGGCCACCATCCCCCCCCGGCGAGTTCTCATCAAATATGGAATATAGGCCACAAAACCGATGGCCTGGAAAATATAGAGATAAACAAACGGATGCACCAGCTCCACCCCCCGGTCGTCAATCAAGGAGTAAACCGCCACAGAAAGTGCCGTCAGCCAGGCCATCCGAATCACCCGGTGATGTGCCATGGCCAGAACAGGAGCCAGCAATTGCTGCCAAGACACCCCCTCCATCTGGAGGATATAAGCCCCGAAAACCACAATCAAAACACCGGTCACCCCCCCGGTCGTCATCGGCTCTTGCCAGACAAGGCCCGACCAGAGCAATACAAAAATGGGTGCCGATCGGGCAATCGGATAGACCAGGGACAGATCCCCCTCCTGATAGGCTTCTCCAAGCGTATACCAGTAAAGAATATGCACCAGGGCACTGGCCACAATACAAATCCACCCCCCCACCGGAATGGACCCTTTCCAAAAATAAACCAGAAACGGGAAATAGATCACCAGCCCGACCAGGCGATACCACCAGATGAAAAGCTGCTTATCGCCTCCCTGCTTGGTCAAAAAATCTCGAAAAGCATGCAAAAATGCGGAAACCAGAACCAGCCCGACGGCAACCAGATTCATAAAACCGTTTCTCCCCAGATAGCATTCCAGCTCAAAACCCATAACCCCTTTATTGACAACCTTCTGCGCAAACTGTATCTTTGAGATCCGTATTTTCTTATCCGATAAGGAGCCCCTATGTCCATTCGCAAAATCGTCATCCCGGTCGCCGGACTGGGAACCCGACTGTTCCCCACCACCAAAGCATTGCCCAAAGAAATGCTTCCGGTGGGTCGCTATCCTGCCATTCAGCTTGTTGTCGAAGAAATGGCGGCTTCCAACTTGAAGAAATTCCTCTTTATTACCTCTCGTTCCAAAACCATTATTGAAAACCAATTTGACAACAATGTGGATATCGTGATCCACCTCGAACAGAACGGCCGGCTCACCGACCTGGACGACCTGGACTACAACCGGCAGGGCATCGAATTTTTCTACACCCGTCAGCAAGTTCCTCCGGGTGCCACCAAACCCCAGGGCACCGGTGCCGCGATTGCAGCTGCCGAACACTTTGTGGACAACGAACACTTTGTGGTCGCCTACGGCGATACCATTATCGATTCCCCTCACACCCCCAACCTTATCGGGCGTATGATTGAAACCCACCTCAAATACAACGCCACCTGCACCCTGGGTGTCCGGCTCGTTCCCGATCAGCTTGTGAACCGCTACGGGATCGTACAGCCTGCTCCAGATGAAGTCCTGAATGCCGAAAGCTTCGTGATCGACGATATTGTCGAAAAACCCGACCTGGAGAAAACACCCAGCAACCTGGCCGTCAGTGCCCGCTATATTTTCGGCCCTGAGATATTTAACGAAATCCGCAAGCTACAACCCTCCTCAGACGGAGAACTCGGTGTTACCGACGCCATCCGGGGCCTGATTCAATCGGGCCACACCGTGCGCTGTGTGCAACTTCAATCCGATGAAATTCGATATGATATCGGAAGCCACGAAACCTATTTCAAAGCCTTCATCGACTTTGCCCTGCAAGATCCCGACTGCGGGGAAGCCATCAAAGCCTATCTCGAATCTCTCACTGCAAAGGAGTCACTTTGAAATCCATTGGCGGGCTGCCTGCATCCGACTGGCAACGGGAACTCCGAGAAAACACAGAACCCATTCGCACCCGTTTCCAGGCCCTTTATGGCAAGGATCCCGACATTCTATCTTCCAGACGCGACCTGTATCGAAAAGCGATCGATACCTTTATTCAGTCCTACGGCCCGAAACGCGACGTCCTGATTTTCCGCGCCCCGGGGCGTATCAACCTTTTGGGAAACCACGTCGACCACAGAGGGGGATACGTCAACTACATCGCTATCAACAGGGAGTCTCTCCTGGTGGCAAGCCCCCGGAAAGACGACCGCGTGGAACTTCGAAATTTCAACGCCACCCGGTTCGCCCCCCGCAGTTTTAGCATCCACGACTTGCTTCCGCCCGACCGTCGAGGCAACTGGCTTCATTACATCGAAAACATCGACCTCACCCCGGGCGACTGGAGCAACTACATCCAGGCCGCCGTACTCTATCTTCAAGACCAATTTCCTGACCAAAAGCTCAACGGCATGGACATTGCCGTAACCGGCGATATCCCGATTGCTGCAGGCCTATCTTCGTCCTCGTCCCTGGTTGTTTCTGCCCTGGAAGCCGCCCTGACCTTTAATCACCTATCCATTCCGCAACAGGAAAAAGCGGAATTTTGTGGCAATGCCGAATGGTATGTCGGCACACGCGGTGGTTCTGGAGACCACGCCGCCATGCTGTATGCCAAACGCCAGGCCATTGTCCCCCTCCACTTTTTTCCCCTGACCATTGACGAAGTTCCCTTACCCGACGGCTATCGGGTTGTTGCCTGCAACTCCTTCGTAGAACACGCCCCACCCGGTATTTTTAACGAACGAGTTGCCACCTACGAAATCGGCCTGATGCTGGTCAAACAACAGTTTCCCGAACACGCCGATCGCCTGGGCCATCTTCGGGATTTAAATGCCGACAACCTGGGAATCTCTCTGGCCGACATGTACCGGATTCTCAAGGGCCTTCCCGAATGGATGTCCCGAGATCAAATCCGGGACCAACTTCCCGACCAGGCCAACCGTCTGGAAACCCTCTTTGCCCCCCATCCGGAACCCGAGTCGGGCTATCGGGTCCGCCAGGTCGTCCTTTTTGGCCTGGCAGAATGCGCCCGGAGCGCCCTGGGTGGTAGGTTGCTCAAAACCGGCGATATCGAGGCATTTGGCCGCCTAAAATCGCTCTCGCACGATGGCGACCGACAGTTTACCTTTTCCCGAGACGGCCAGAAAGCACCTGTTGACAATCGGGTGAGCGACACCGATCTGGATACATTAATCGAAGATGTGGAAAGTGAAGATGCAGACCGGATTGGGGCAGCACAGATCCATCTTCAACCGGGCGGCTATGATTGTTCTTGTGAAGAACTCGACCTCCTGGTCGACCTTGCCAACCGTGTGGACGGTGTCGGCGGCGCCGGCCTAGCCGGGGGCGGGTTGGGCGGATGCGTCCTGGTTGTGGTTCGAGAAGATGCCGTCAACGCCTTGATCCATACCCTGAATCAAGACTTTTACAAACCCCGCGACCTTCCCAATGGCATCCTGGTTTGCGCCAGTGTCGCCGGGTCAGGAATTGTATAGAACCCTCTTGCACAAGCACAAAAAGTGGTGCGATCCATCATTTTCTGGTATATTTTAGGGTTGAAATTTAAAGATCACCACTCAGAGAGGAGAATAGTATGGCAGTGGATGTACAAGATATCGCCAGCACAGGAATCGAACGAATTCAGGATCTGCTGGGCGATGGTGCAAATAACCTTCTGGACCACGAATGCCGGGTCTCCCGGGACCTGTTGCACCTGCCTGGTCCTGATTTTATCGATCGGGTTTTTTGCAATTCCGATCGTTCCATCCCTGTACTCAACAATCTGGCCAGGCTCTATGGTACGGGTCGTCTGGCCGGTTCGGGCTACATTTCTATCCTCCCAATCGATCAAGGAATCGAACACTCGGGGGCTGCCTCTTTTGCACCCAACCCCATCTATTTCGACCCTGAATACATCGCCGAATTGGCTCTGGAGGGTGGGTGCAACGCCGTGGCTTCCACCCTGGGCGTATTGGGCATGGTTGCCCGTAAATATGCCCACAAAATTCCTATGATTCTCAAATTTAATCACAACCAGCTCTTAACCTACCCCAGCCAGGCCGACCAGGTCATTTTCGCTCAGGTCAAACAGGCCTGGGAAATGGGCTGTGCCGGGGTTGGCGCTACCATCTACTTTGGTTCCGAAGAATCCAATCGGCAAATCCTTGAAATCAGCGAAGCCTTTTCCCACGCCCACGAACTCGGATTGTTCACCGTGCTCTGGTGCTATCTTCGCAATTCGGCCTTCAAAACCGATACGGTTGACTATCACGAAGCCGCCGACCTGACCGGACAGGCCAACCACCTGGGTGTCACCATCCAAGCCGATATCATCAAGCAAAAACTTCCGACCAACAATGGGGGCTACACCGCCCTGAACTTTGGCCGGACCCATGACAAGGTCTATTCCGAACTCGCTTCCGACCACCCGATCGACCTTTGCCGCTACCAGGTCGTCAACTGCTACCTGGGCCGGGCAGGCCTGATCAATTCGGGGGGCGCCTCTTCAGGAGAAAGCGATTTTGCCGAAGCCGTTCGCACCGCCGTGATCAACAAACGCGCCGGCGGCACCGGCCTCATTTCCGGTCGCAAAGCCTTTCAGCGTCCTATGGAAGAAGGCATTCAACTCCTCAACGATATCCAAGACGTCTATCTCTGCGACGACGTTACGGTTGCCTGATTCCAGCCCAACACCCATACCACCTGCCTTGTGGATGATTTTGCGAGCAAGAAAGAGCGCCTTCCGAACTCTATCCGGAAGGCGCTTTTTTTCAGCCTTTTCAAACTCGATCGGTTCAGATTATTTTTCCCCCGTCAAAAATCATCTTCTCACCTTCGTAGATACAGCCTGTGCTCTCATCCAACTCATATTTCATCAACTGTCCCAGGGACAAGTGTTTGAAAACCTCTTTGGGGTCCTTGTATTTTTCAATTAACTTTTCAATCGGACCTTCAAATTCCATTTTTTTCTTCTTGGAACGTTCCTTGGCCCGACGCTTTGTCTCTTCTCGGGACAAAATCGGCAAACGCTCGGTTGCAGGTCCCAACTGACTGGTATATTCCTGCTGCCTCCGAAACCTATCGTGGCGTTTTTCCAGTTCGTCCTTGTCGGCATCTTGTTCCACATGGTTCAAATACTCTTCAGACCGTTCCCTCCATTTAGCCTGTTCCCGGCCTTTCACATCGTCCACACCCGCCTTCCGCATAATGTCTCGCAAAGAATCGCTCATTGTGTAAGATACCTCCAGAACAAAACATCCTATAGTATAGAAGCTCTCTGCTAACCAGGCGAAAAATAACCTACCCCTACCTGTTTGTCAACGGCATTTTTCTCAGCTAGACCCATACTTCCGAAGTTGACTTCCACATTTTCTGCCATTACCTTAAAAAGAACCTTTTCAACTCCATTCCATCGACAGGATCCACGATGTCCAATTTTGAAAGACTGGTCGAACTCATGTCCCGTCTTAGGGCTCCCGATGGGTGCCCCTGGGATCAAAAACAGACCCACCAGACCCTTTCACCCTACCTGATCGAAGAAGCCTACGAAGTGCTTGAAGCCATCGATCGGGGCGAAGACGATGCCTTCTGCGAAGAGTTGGGCGACCTCCTCTTGCAGGTGGTCTTTCACGCCCAGATCGCCCGAGAAGAAAACCGCTTTTCCGTGGACGATGTGGCCAAAGCCATTGCCGACAAACTGGTCCGACGGCATCCCCACGTCTTTGGCACCGTCCAAGTCGAAAATGCCGATGAAGTCGTCCAAAACTGGGAAGCCATCAAGGCAAAAGAAAAAGGCCACAAAGGCCGAGACCCGTCTGTGTTGGAGGGTGTACCCCGACACCTACCCGCCTTACTCAGAGCCCAGCGCATCCAGGAAAAAGCAGCCAGGGTGGGATTTGATTGGGATCAAATTGATGACGTGGCCGCAAAAGTCCACGAAGAAGTGACCGAATTTCTCGAAGCCTGTTCTGCCAACAACCAACAGCATCTCCAGGAAGAGTTCGGCGACTTGCTCTTTTCCCTGGTCAATCTCGCCCGGTTTCTGGATCTGTCTCCGGAAGACGCCCTCGCCCAAACCATCGACAAATTCCAAAACCGATTTGCCTACATCGAATCCAAACTCCAAAAAACAGGCAAGACCCCTCAGGAGGCCTCTTTGGAGGAAATGGATGCCTACTGGGAAGAGGCAAAAGAGAAACGCTAGCGTTTATTACCCCAGAAAATCAAAATGCTGGGACAGCACCAGTACTGGAATGGGCGCATCATCCCAATCATGCACCCAGCAAATAATGCTGTCACACCCCAAATAGTCCAACCCTTCTTTTTTAAAA
>JAPUJS010000062.1 GCA_027296045.1 bacterium
CCCACGAACCCGGGTTCTGAAACGCCCCCAACCTGACTCGGACTAAAATACGCTTTTCCCGCAAGATAGGACGTTCGAAAGAAAAATGCAAGGGCGCGATGAAAGAGAGGGGAACACTTTCAATGGCCCAGTAAAGCCCAACCAAACCGCAGGCTATCCTCTCCCGGCCCCAGCGAATGGCTCACCACAGCCCCGGTTGCACCCTCCACAATCGCCAGATGTATCGCCCCAAATGCTCGCGATGCACCAAAAACAAACATCTCCGTCGGTCAGAGAAGACCCCTCCAAATTTCTCACCTCTCAACCCCTGTTCAGAGCTATATTGTTAACCTCAAGAAATATCATTTTTTTCGCTAAAGCCCAACCAGCCCATTCGGCCCCTCTCCCGTCACGGGAGAGGGATGTCTTCGGGTTGCCGTCCAGGCGCCCGAAAACGGGGTGAGGGTCCCCCACCTACCCAATCGCACATGTCCTGAACCCCGCAAAAACATCCCGACGCTCCGGCGTAAAGAAATTACGCCAGGTGTTCCACAACATCCGGGACCGGGTGGCCCAGGAGCCGCCTCGGAGCACTTTTCGGGTTTCGAACCAGGGTTCGGAGTATTCTACATAGGGGTCGGTGACGAAACCGGGGTAGGGGCGGAAGGTGTCGGAGGTCCATTCCCATACATTTCCGAGCATCTGGCGGCAGCCGAAGGAGCTGTCTCCCGTTTCGTAAGCGCCGACTTCAGAACAGCCCATGCCCTGCCAGTCCATATGTATTTCTGACGGGGTGGGCGTGTTTTGCCCCCAGGGGAAACGGTGTTTGTTTTCGCCGCCTGCAGCGAGTTCCCATTCGGCTTCGGTGGGGAGGCGACGGTTTGCCCAGCGGCAGTAGGCCTGGGCTTCATACCAATTGATGTGGATGACGGGGAGGTGTGGTTCGAGGGACCCCCATTGGTCGAAGTGGCGTCGAAGCCAATCACCGTTCTCTTTGCGCCAGTAGACGGGGTGTTCGGCGTTTTCGGAGAGACGCCATTCCCATCCTTCCTGAGTCCAGAGTTCCTGGCGGGTGTATCCGTTGTCTTCTACAAAGGCCAGGTATTCTGCCTGTGTGACAGGCGATCTGGCGATTGCGAATGGGGCAACCTGGACAGGGTGCGCCCATTTTTCGTTGTCAAAGGCAAAGGGGGTGTCTTGGGTAGCGCCCAGCAAGAATTCTCCGCCGGCGATTTCTACGTCCCCGCTTGACGATCCGCCTTCGACGGTTTCACCGGGCGGATTTGAGAATACGGGGGGTTGATATGCGAGCGTCTGGCGGGTGTAAGTGAAGGCTTCGGTGTGCATGTCTTCGTGGTAGACGGTGTAAAGGGTGTGGTAGCATATTTCTTCGGAGGGATTTTTCCCCAAAGATTCCAGCGTGCGGTCACGTACTTCATAGAGATATTTGAGTGTGTCCTCACGCGAGGGCAAGGGTAGAGACCACCGGGTGTCGTGGGCAATGGCGATGGAGTCGTAGAGGGCGTCGACGTCGTCTCGGATCATCGGTTCTTGTCCGGCCTGGCGTAAGACCCACTTTTCCTGGAACCAGGCCATATGGCCGATTTCCCAGAGGGGTGGGTTGACGATGTCCAGGTCGGGACCCATTATTTGATTGTCGTCGAAGTCGGCCACAAGTTCGATGGTGCGCTGACGGGCGTCTTGTACCCATTCGGCAAGGTTTTGGGGGGATACCATAGGGGATTGCTCCAATTCAGGTTTGATGCCAGACTTCGCGGGCGGTTTCGACCACCCGGCGGAGTTTGTTGTTTTGATCTGATATCGAAATCTGGTTGCCGATAATGGAACTGGCAAAGCCACACTGGGGACTCAGGGCAAGGCGTTCTAAGGCGATGTATTGACCGGCTTTTAGAATGCGACTTTTAAGGGTTGCAACGGTTTCCAGATGTGAAGTTTTGGTGGAGACCAGGCCCAGCACGACGGTTTTGTCTTCCGGAACCGTTTTTAACGGGGCAAAGGATCCGGAGCGGGCATTGTCGTATTCGAGCAGGAGACGTTCTGCGCGAATGTTCTGAAAAATGCGTTTGGCAATCGGATCGTAGTCGCCTTTTAGCAGCCACCGGCTGCCCTGGTTGCCCCGTCACAGGTGGAAACCGAAGGTGATATCCGGGAACTGTCCGATGACGGCGTTGTCGAGTTCGATGCCCGCACCCAGGTAGCGGTCGGCAGACCAGCCCTGGGATTCGTAGAAGGCGCGGGTATCGGGGTCGATGAACGCCGTATAGTGGGGCGCATCGAGCTGGATATAGGTGGCGCCCAATCGGACCAGTTCGGCCACTTCGTCACACAGGATATCGGTCACGTCTGAAAGGAAGCTGTCGAGGGTGGGATAGGCGTCTTTTGAATGCTCGGGCGACCAGAAGTTTGCCCACAGGCTGGGGCTGGGCAAGCTGACTTTGGGGATGCGGTCGGTTTTGGATCGCAGGTACACGAATTCTTCTGTGGAAAGAAACCGGCGACGGGTGAGTTTCTTTATCACGCCCAGATCAGTCGGGCGTTCGAGGCGGTGATTGCCTGCGGTTTCATCCCCGTGCCAGTCGCCCCAAAGAAAGGCATTTAGGGTGTGGTCGCCAAAGCCGTCGACGGCCTCGGTCATCTGGCTCTGGAAAGAGGTCCGGCGCATTTCACCGTCGGTGATGACATCGAGGCCGGCGGCTTCCTGGAGTGAGACGGCACCATCGACGGCCCGGTCTTCCAGGGTTTTGAATTCAGCAGACGATAGCGTTCCTTTTTCAACGTCCTGTCGGGCTTTTAGAAGCCAGTCGGGACGGAGCAGACTGCCGACGACGTCGGTGTGGGCGGCGATCACGGTTTTATCCCCCTTGATGAGCGGGCATAACATAACGCAAAAGGGGGAGAAGAACAACACAAAGTGGAAAGGCGTTCTTATTTGGATTAGCGGTATCGATATGTCAAGAAAAAGGGGCCGATGCATCAACGCATGGGCCCCTTTTTTATGACTTCTAGGATACCGGTTATCCGCCTACTGATTTGCCGAAGTTCTGGGCGAATTTGATGAAGTCAGAGAATCCGATGTTGCCGTCGCCGTCCAGGTCCAGGCGGGGGTTGAAATCGGAGTTGGTGCTGTCTCTTCCAAAACCCTGGGCAAAGCTGAGGAAGTCCGAGAAGCCGACTTGTCCGTCGCCATCGATGTCGGAGGCTTCGATCGGATCTTCCGGGACGACGGAGCCGGAAGCAGAGCCGATGACGACAAAAATACCACCGGTGCCCACTTCGACGGGGGTGTCGAAAGAAGCGGACTTGATTTCTACCTTTGTGGTTCCCGTAAATCCGGAAAGGACCGTGAATTTGGCATGTCCCATGGAACCGGCGTCTTTTGAAGTGGTCTGACCCAACAGGGCCACCTGGATTTGGGCTTCCCCACCGGAGGCCGGAGGCACGATGGGCACACCGGCCAGCCAGAGGTCTTTGGTGTCAAATCCGTCGAATTGGAGTTGGGTTTCGTCGTATGTCAGGATGACCTGGAAGCCGATATTGCCGCTGGCACCGGAAACGGCAACGATATCGATGGCGATCTGGTTGCCGGATCGGGGTGCCGTGGTGGTCTGGGTTTTGCCCTGGTCGCCGGTGTCGGTGTTGAGATCCAGAGCAATCGGACCTCTCGGACCGGAGGGCAGGTCGATTCCTTCCGACGGGGTGCCGGTCCCGTCTGTTGTTTCTGTCAGGACGAGGGAGATCTGTTCGGTGCTTCCCTCGGCGGTGACGGAGATCGTGACGGTGCCTGCGGTGCCTCCTCCGATGAGTTGGATTTGGGCTGTGCCATTGGAGGCTGTGACCTCGGAGGGCTCCAGGGTTGCATTTCCTGCGGTGACGGCAAAGCGTATCTGGGTGTCTTCGGTCACGGTGGACCCGGCCACGTCTTTGAGGTCCACCTGGATGGTGGTGGTTCCGTTGGCTGGAATAGTCTCCGGCTCGGCAGTCAGGGTCATCAGGATCCGGATGGTGGCCTGTTCCAAGGTGGCGCGGGCAAGGACCGAGAGGTTGTCGGTTTGGCCGCTGCTCTCGAGGCGAACCCGGGGGATGAGGAATTCGGTCTTGTCGGAGAAGTTGCGTTTGGTTTTGAACCGGAAGATGCCCAACAGGCCGTCTCCCGAAACAACCGTTTGTTCGGTGGCACCTAAGATGGCGCCATTATATTCCACATTGCCCCCCCGAACGGTAGGCGGCAAGGTGACGGCCAGTCCGGCGTTTTTTCGCAGGAGGTTGTTTTCACTGGTGGTATTTTCGTCGATGCCCTGGAAGGATACGGCGGTGGTGTCGTAAGAGAAGGAGACGCTGAACCCGATGAGATTGACAACATCTTTGGCGTAAACGGCTACGCGGACTTCGGAATCGGGCAAGGCTTTGAGGTTGTCCAGGGATTGATTGCCGGAACGAATATCCAGATCCAGAACCACACTGGCGTCTTTGTTGACCCCGCTGGCACCTGGTTGAGCCAATTCAGGCAAACTGAGGACGAAGGCCAGATTGCTCAGATTCTGTCCGGCCGAGAGGGTCACATCATCCGGGATGCCATTGTCGTCGTCGTCTAAGAATGCACTTAAGGTGCGGCCGTCTTCGGCCTGGACTTCGGCCGAGAGACGGTAGGTGCCTTCGAAGACGGCTGTGAGTGAGAATCGGCCTTCTGCGTCGAGAGGAACGGAGATCAGGGCTTCCCCTTGTTCGTTGAACAGGCGCACCGTGCCTACAAATTGTTCCCCGCCAGACAAAGAGACCGACCCGTCCAGGCTACCCAGTTGCGTCAAGGTGGTGCCGGTGCTGAACTGGAGGAGCACGGGTTGGGAGAGGATATTGCCGGCCCGCGATGTTGCCGCGTCGATGGAGAGGGTGTAGTCGGTATTGTCGGCCAGTTCTACATTTTGGAACTGGAGGGTTTTGCCGTCGTTGACGAGTTCCAGTTGTCTGCCCAAATCGCCCGAGGTCGGCGGAGGATTGAGGGACCCGGAAACCGATATGAAGTCGCCGAATTGGCGCAGGGGTTCGTTGAAGGTGACGGTGATGGTTACGGTCTGCGCAACGCCTGTAGCGTCGGCCCGGGGGCTGGTTTCGGTC
>JAPUJS010000620.1 GCA_027296045.1 bacterium
CAGATTGACCGAGGGGTGGTTCATCTGGCTTTGGACGGCTTCGATTTCTTCCGATTCAGAAGGGCCGCCGGAAAACATGATGGGGAAACCCTGTTCGGCAATGTGGTCGGCCACTTTTGCCCAGCGATCGGGTTGCCAGGATTTTTCCGGGCGTCTGGAGACGGCCCCGAGGACGACGGGTGGTTCGGTGTCTTTTAGGAGTTGATCGACATAATTTTCGTCTTCGGGGGTCGGGAAGATTTGAAACGTCGGTTGAATTTGGGGTGTATTGGGATCGACGGATGTGATCAGTGCATACCCCAAATCGTGGTAGTTGTCCACAATGTGTCGGTCGGTGCTGTACGATACGGTTTGCGTCCAGGCCCACCGGGATTTGGCAACATCAAAGCCCCATCGCTGTTTTCCTTTGCACAACCGGGAGAAAGACGCGGCTTTGGCAGCGACCCGGAAGTTGAGGATGTGGTCGAAGTTTTGCCTCCGTAGTTCCTGCAGAGTTTTCAGGAGGGTTTTCCAGGAGGTGTGGTGACCGATCCAGGGGAAGTCGCAGACGATGATCTCGTCGGGATTGGGATTGCCGTCTAAAACGGCAGCCGACCACGAGCCAACCAGGATGGTGATATGTGCGTTGGGAAGGGCCTGTCTGACCGCGTGGAGGGTCGGTGTGGTCAGGATGAGGTCGCCGATGTGGTCGGGGCGAAGGAGGAGGATTTTGAGTCGGTCGTTGGAACCGGTCGTTTTTCCGGCCATTATGGTGTGTGAACGAATTTCAGGATGAAGGTGTTGGAGTTGGGGATCTGGCGCAGGAGTTGAAATCGGTTTTTGTTGGCGTTGACGGCTGGAACGAGGTAGCGGGGTGTGGAAGAAAAACCGAGCTGATCGACCACGACGATGTCGACGCCTTTTTGTTCAAAATCTTGAATGACGCCATCGGGTGTTTCCCAAACATAGCCCGTGGTTTTCCGATTGGCCGTGGCATTCATCAGGAAGGGTTTGCGACAGGCAATTTTGACATCGTCCCGGGTGTTCTGGCGAATCCAATCGCCGGCCTGGAAGTAGGATTTCCAGTTGGGTGGGAAGCTGCCATTGCGTTCGGAGAGACGTTGGGTTGCCTGGATGTTTGAAAGGAGGGTCAAGAGTAGTAGGACGATCAAAATTGCTCGGGTGGGCAGTCCGGACACTCGTTCGGAAAGTTGATGTAGGAGGTGAACGGCACTCTTGAAAATCAGATACAGAAAGATGGGAATGGCAGGGAGGAGGAAGCGGATATCGGACCAGACCTGGGGCCAGAGGAGGTGCAGGCCGAGGTGGCAGGTGAGGTAGACGGCAGGGAGTCTGGCATTTTTGATTCCGTGAAAGAGGGCGTGAAGCAGCAAGGCGGATACGATGAGTCCCAGAGGCCAGTTGAAATCGGTGATCCAGGAGGGGACGAAGATTCCGGGTATGACGTGCAGGAAATAGATTTGTAGATTGGTTGCGATGCGTTCAATCAGGGTTGGAAGGGTCAACAGACCTTCGTCGGGGCGATAGGGGTTGATGCTTAAGAGCTGGTTGACGTAATCGGCGCTTCCTAAAGAAGCGTTGCGAAGCGTCCAGGGGAGGGCCAGGAGCAGGCAACCGCCTGCAAGGATGCCTGTTTCTTTGTATTGTTTGCGGAGAAGAAAATAGAGGATGCCTGTGCCGACCAGGACAACACCAGCCGTTCGAATATAATAGGTAGCCATGATGGCGAAGATGCCGATGATGAGGTTTCGTAGTTTCGGCTGATCCCCTGCTTTTTTTAGCAGGAGGAGGGCCATGAGAGACGCCGTGAGATAAGGGATTTCGGACATGACCTGATGGGAGAAGTCGAGGAGGGGGGGGGAGAGCAGGCAAATGAGGCAGACAGAAAGTGCGAGGGGCGGAGATTCATAGGTACGAATGAATTTATAGATGAGTGGGATGGAGAGGGCATAGAGCAGACAGATCAGGCCTTTCAAAGCTGTCAGGCTGCCCGGGATCAGGAGGTGAACGATGGCCAGGAGGACCGGGAATCCGAAGGGGTATTTGGTGTGGGGCGTGGGTTCGTCGCCCAGTGTTTCAGACAATCCGTGACCGGCTGCAAGAGAACGGCCCAGGTTGATAAATTGGGCATTGTCCCCGCTCAGGGAGAGATTGCCGTCGAAGAGGAGGAAGGCCATGAGTAGGCCAAGCAGGGCAAGGGCGGGTAAAAACCAGGGGGCAGATTCAATCTGCTGAAAGGAGATTTGGGTGCGCGGACGATCGGGCGCTTGTTTGGACGCTTTTTGGGTTTGCCGACGCCGTTTTTTGGCCATAGATTATTCCCCCCTCTGCCCAAGTTCTGGGTTCTTGCAACTCGGAACTTGGAACGCTTACTTCATCACCTTTTCAAATACCTCTTCATACTGGCTTGCGACGAGCCGATAGTCGGTTTTGGCCATGACATTTTCGCGGCCTTTACGGCCGATCTCAGGATCGACGGGGGTGCTGGTGAGGTTGAGGATGCGTTCGGCAAAAAGGCCGGTATCGTAGCAGGGGATCAGGAAACCGCTTTTTTCGTGTTCGATGACTTCGTGGAGCGATTCGAGATCGAAAGCGACAATGTTGCGTCCCAGGGCCATTGCGCCCAAAAGCGAGTGTGGAATCAGGTTAAAGGTGGTGGTGATGACCACACATCGGGCACGGGCCTGATAGTCGGGCATTTCATTTTGGGGCACGGATCGGGTGGAGATATTTGGGAAATCGTCGGGATTGATTTCGGGATTCACGCCCAGGAATTCAAAATGTACTTCGGGGTCTTTCTGGTAGACCTTGTCCATGATGGGAACCAGATATTCCCAACCCATAATGGGACGTGAGGGGAAGTGGTTGCCAACGACCAGGACCCGTTTGGGGTCGGGGTCTTCTTTCCGAAGGGTGAAGATGTCTCCATCGACAGGACAGTAGATGACGTCGGAGTCCATGTTCCAATGTTCCATCAGGTATTTGCGGCCGAATTCACACACGCTGACCTGGTGGGCAAATTTGTAGACCGTACCGGCGAGACGTTTGGTGGAAGGTACCCACCAGTGGGTGAGTACGATAGGGATGCCGGGTTTGAATTTTTTCCACTTATACTTGAGGGCCTGGCCTACATCCTGAGGGGAACCGACCCAAATGATGTCGGGATCTTTGGGCCATTCTCGTATCACGCCTTCGGCCACGGGCGCTCTTTCTTCATCCCACTGGGTGACGCCTTCTGTTAGATAGACTTCATGGCCGCGGGCGACCCACTCTCGGAGCAGCGATTCCTGGACGCCTTCGTGGCAGGCGTAGACCTGAATTTTCATGAGATGTGTTCCTTGTTGTGCTTATTTTTTCTTGTTTTCGGATGGCATATGAATATAGGGTTTTGGCCTCAAAAGGTCAACGGAGTTGCTTGCGAAATCGAGGAAAACAGGCAGGCCTCCAAGCTTCCAGGACAGCGAGATTGCGCGAGCGCCCGGGCCCACAAGCGCGACTCGAACCCGTCACTGGCGCCGTCCACAGTCACCACGCTCCGGGCCGCCTCGTCGTACATCCAGGCGTCTTCGTACTCCTCCGGCCGGCTCCCCGCTTTCGGGAAGAAGCGAATGACCCAAAACCAGCCAACCCCGGGGTGGCCAGAGCTGGCTGGTTTGATCGTTCCGGGAATGCGTTTTTTAGCTGTTACCGAAAGTAAATCCAGGTGATGACGGCCAGAAAGCCGAGAAAGACCGGCCAGAAAAGCATCTTGGGAATTCGATTGTCATTCCCGTGAAAAAAATCGTTTCTATTTTTTATGCAGTCAATGGACAACAAATAGGCATTTAAGGCAGTCGCCAGAATCGCAATATAGGTCAGGAGATAGAAAAATTCGAGGTAGACAATGCCCGAGCTGGAAAATTGCTGCCGCAGCTGGATATGCGCCAGCAAGATGATAAAGAAAAGGGCCGAACAGGTGCCAATCGCGCCCGATGTGCTGAAGCCGAAGATGCCGGCTTTCTCCCGATCGGCCGTGGCGGTCATCAATATCGAAAACAGCAGCAGCGCCACAATCAGACAGGGCACCAGATGGATGATGAATGCATTGTGAAATTTGCGCTTGACGACGATGTTGAAATACAATTCTGGAAAATGGGCCTGCCCGATGTAGTTCGGGATGCCGAAATTGGTGTCGTAAGATTCGTATTGATAATAAAAATAGGTTTCGTCAATGACCCATCCGCCCGGCACGATCTCCGTATCCAGCCCAAAAGCCAGGCCCGGCGCTGTGGCCCCGAGCGTGTAGGCTTCGAGATCGGGGGTGAGCACCACATCCTTGTCGAATTCTTTGTACCACAGGAGTATCCAGATGTCCTGCTGGTCCAGCGGATATTTCGAATAGTTGAAGGGCTGACGCAGGGTGACATCGAAAAACCAGCCCTTCACCTCGACATCGCCCTCCATATGCCTGTACGCCTCGGATACAAGGGTATTGTTGGAAAAGACCTGCTCGGGGAAGACGAACCCCCGGGAGGAGTCGGGCACATCCGGGGTGTATTTTTGCCAGATGTAGCCTGTGATGTTGACATCGCTGGCGTTGATAAATTTCAAGGATTGGATGTAGACGCCGGTGGGAATATATCGGCGGGATGGGGAAGCGGCCTTCTCTGCGGAACTCAGGAAAGAATCGACCTGGGCGGGTGTGGACAATTGCTTGCTGTGTGGGGTGTACGTTGCGACTTCTCGATACCAAAAGAAAATAATGATGCCGATCGGGATCAGGCAGAAGAGAAAGACGAGACGCCACCAGACACGTTCATGCATAATTCACCACTCTCCACATCGACGACATATGCGCTCCACGTGATTTTCCTGGCTTACTCAAACTGCGAAAATTCTCATTGACTTTGAACCAGTACACCGCTTCAACGGGCGTTTAATGAGATATTCAGCCATGATTTCACCCTAATGATCATTCGATAAACCCCGCTCCCCGGTAGGCCTCTTCCAGGCGTCGGCCGACATTATCCCATAAGAAAGTATCGCGAGCGTATTGTTCGGCACCTTCGGGTAGATCGGTTTCATAGGCGTGGACGATTGCCTCCTTCATATCTTTGATGGAGTAGGGGTTGAGGTAGGTGACGTAATTTTTGAAGGTTTCCTGTGTGGTGCCGCCGGTGGTGATGGCGACTTTGGTGCCGGCAAGGAGGGCTTCCATTGCGACCATACAGGGATATTCGTAGAAGCTGGGCACGACCAGGGTGTTGGCGGCGGCAAAGGCCGAGGCCAGGAGGCCTTCTTCGGGTTTGAGGTAGTCGATAAACAGGGTCTTGGGGGATGCTTCTTTCCTGCACTGTTCCAGATAGGCTTCGGCACCTGTGATGGGGCTTCCGACAAACACGACGGGCAGATCGGTGTCTTTGAGGGCACGGATCAGGCCGAGTTGATTTTTCTGGCGGGGGTCGAATCGGCCGATACAGAGGAGGTAGTTGTCGATCTCATATCGTTCGACAAAAGGTTTTGGGCTGGCACCTACAAAGCGATTGTCTACGCCGCAAGGGACAATCGCCATTTTTTTTGTATCGCACCCATACAGATCGGCAAGGAGTTGCTTTTCGCCTTCGGCGTTGGGCAAGACGAGGTCGGCCAGTTGGAGCATCAATCGGATGAGGGCGGGCGGGGGTTTGACAAAGGGGATACGGCTGAGCCATTTGCGGGACAATCGCTGAGACCGGGGCCGGTTGGGCAGCCAGTACATAGTGGTGAGGGCCAGTTTTTTGCCTTCGTCTTTGACGGTTTGGAACCAATCGTAATTGCCATAGCCCAGGCCAAAGTGGTGGATGAGGTCGAAGTCCTTAAGGCGGTGGACCCAGGGGTCGAATCGTTCGACGTCGTGCCCGGTCTTTTTCAAATACTCATAGGTTTTGGTGAGGGTGACCATGCCGCCGCCGGGGTCCTGGACCATAGTGGGATAGGCAAAGACGCCGATTTTCATTGCGACACCTCAGATGGATTGGACTGTTTTGCGCGGATGGCCTGCCAGACGGTTTTACATTCGTTCATAATGACGTTTCGCTCGAGGGCAAGGAGGGTGATTCCATACCCTAACGTGAACAGGAACCCCCCAAAGAAAAATCCGGAAAATGAAGATAAGGATGTGATCCACGAGTCTGCTGCCAGGCGAACCCCCAGGCCGACGGCGGCTGAAATGAGTGGGGGAAAAAAGGTTTTGAAGAGGGGCACCTCTACGTATCGACGGGCGATCCAGAGAGCAAGGATGAGGCCGATACCGGCGGTGATGTTCATGCTGAGAGCCGTGCCCCGGATGCCCATTTTTTGGGTCAATAGCGGGGCTAGGATGAGCAACAGGATGGCCTGAATACATGTGAATCCAGCAACGCTTTTGGGAGCGCCGACGCCGTAGAGCAGGGCGTGCACGTCGTCCAGGATGGGGCGGCAGAGGGAGTAGACAATGAGCCATTGGAGGACGGGGGCGGCCGAACCATATTCGGGGCGGGAAATGGCGATCCAT
>JAPUJS010000621.1 GCA_027296045.1 bacterium
TTTCAACCGTACGATCGATATTTTGAAGTTTGTCCAGACCAAAAAGCCCGAGACGAAATGTTTGGAAATCTTCGGGTTCATCACACTGCAACGGAACGCCAGCCGCGATCTGTAATCCAGCCTCCAGGAACTTTTTGCCGGTATGGATATCGCCATCCTCCGTGTAGCTTACAACCACCCCCGGAGCCTGGAAACCCTCTGCCGCCACACTCTTGAATTTCTTGTCTGCGAGTAGTGCCCGAACTTTGTCACCAAGCACTTGTTGGTCAACACGAACTTGATCAAAACCATAGGCTTCCGTTTCTTTCATTATATTGCGGAAGCTAATAAGCGCATCGGTAGGCATTGTTGCGTGATAAGCATGTCCCCCATTCTCATACGCCTCCATGATTTGAAGCCACTTCAGCAAGTCACAGGCAAAGCTGGTACTGGTTGTCGATTCTATCCTTTCACGAGCCCTTACACTTAGCATCACCAACCCACAACAAGGGGAGCCGCTCCAGCCTTTTTGTGGCGCACTGATAAGAACATCGACGCCGCAGGCTTCCATATCCACCCAGATCGTGCCAGAGGCGATACAGTCTAAAACAAAAAGACCGCCCACCGAATGTACGGCATCTGCCGCTGCCCGAATATAATCATCGGGCAAAATCATGCCCGATGAGGTTTCAACGTGCGCGGCAAAAACAAGGTCTGATTTTTCGGCCTGGATTGTTCCAACCACTTCTTCGATGGGTGCAGGTGCAAAGGCTGCGTGCTTGCTGTCATCCACACGACGGGCCTTTAACACAATGGATTCAGAAGGAATATTGCCCGCATCAAAAATCTGGGTCCAGCGGAAACTAAACCAACCGTTTCGAATGACCAGACATTTTTTATCGGTCGCAAACTGTCGCGCCACCGCTTCCATTCCGAAAGTGCCGCTCCCGGGAACGACCACAACTGCTTTGGCGTTGTAGACCTTTTTCAGCGTGGTAGAAATATCGTTCATCACGCCCTGGAACGACTGCGACATATGATTGAGTGCGCGGTCTGTGTAAACCACGGAGTATTCCAAAAGCCCATCGGGATCCACATGGGGAAGTAGCCCTGGCATGGTGCCTCCTGTAGAAAAAATAAAATCTTAAGCTACTTTTATACGTTCTCCAAACCCTCCAGAACGCGTTCATAGACCGCTGTTCCTTTTCCAGCGTGCAGTGCAGCCTCCTTGGCCTGGGCAGCCAGATGCACCCAGGCGGCATCGGAGCGTGTCGTGAAAAACTCCTCCACCATGGCCTGATGGTGTTTCATCCCGTGCATCTCTGTGGCATCATCTCTTGCCGCCCACAGCCCCAGTTCTTGTAAAAGCACCGTCGGGTCACCCTTGTGCTGACAATAGGCCTGTGTACAGGCGGCCGCACGGACAGGGTCGTTGTGCTCTATTGCCTCTCGAATGGCCCCCAAAGACGTCGGACCAAGCTCCTCAAACGGACTCAGATCTTGTCCAGCCTGTGTCTCGGGGCCCATCGCCCAGAACAACAATCCCCTTGCACCCAGCCCCGGAAATGCCTTGCAAACAAAGCGCAGCGCATTCATCCCTGTCATGGCGTGGATGCCCATTGGATTGGACGTCTTGCTTTTGATAAACACCTCGGATGCCACCAGAGATATGGCCTCTCCGGCGCCTGCAAGAGACAGACCGCCGGCCAGTGTCCGGGCAATCACCTCGGCCTGCTCCTCACGGGAACACGAAAGCAGGTCTTGCCGCAACATCGCAACCTTTTCTCCCTCATCTTCTCCGTCTACCGCCACACCAGCTTCCAGGCCATACTGTTCGATCCACGTCTCGATCTGGTCTGCGGGCGGTGCATTGGCCCACACCGACGGCATAAAATTATACCGCACCACCGGACGCAAGATCACTGGTGCCCATTCCCATCCAATAGAATCCAGCAACCGAATGCTATTGACAACAGCAATGAGCTTGTGTTCGTCAAAACGGTAATTCGCCACCGCAACACGCACAAGCGACTCCAGTGCCACCTTACGAGAGGCGTTTTTTAGCAGCCATAAAAAATAATGCTCCGCCGCACCGGGGTAATTTCGCCTCAAACAACCCTCAAAGGCCTCCCGGGTCGCTTCCACACTGCCCTCACCAACCGGCTCTATTTCGGGCATCACATAGGGTCCGGAGCTCACATCGTGGATATGGGCATTGGAAAGGGCCACATCCTGGGCCAGAGGGACCCATGACATCCGCCCTTGCAGGCGGCCCATAGTCTGCTCGATGGCGGGAAGCGCAGCAACGGGATGCAGCGCTCCGCCGTGGTGCACAAAGGGCATTTCCGTCGACCGAATCGCCGCCAGCGCCAGGGCCAACATCATCTGCTTCGCACTCGTTCCCGCCCCCAACTTCGCCACCGTCTCTTCCACGATTCTTGCCGGTAGGGTCTCCTCGACAAACCGGACCAGGGGCTCAATGTCTTCAGCAAAACGTATGGCACGGAACACAGTACTGTGCCTCCAAAAAAAAGATATCCTCGAGTAAACTACCACCCATGGAGCGGATGGCTTGCGGGTTTTGCCTTCTGCACCACGCGAATAATCAACGAATTGTCGCCATATCTTCCAGAGGCACATACTCTGGAAAAACCCTGGGGAACGACCTGCCTGTGGAAAGCTGTGTGGTAGCCGCATCAATATAACATACGCTGAACGCTCGGCGAGGACGGTCGATGGTGTTGACCTCCGATCGGTGCAGGGTCCAGTTGTGCAGCAACACCACCTCTCCCTTCTCCACCTCCAGATAAATCCGCTTCTCATCCGGCGCGTGAATCGCTCGTTCTTCCGGAGACAGTTGATCGCCCTTCTCAGGAATTTTTGTCTTGTGCGACCCCGGGATAATCTGCAAGCAGGCATTGGCCACACACGTTGCATCCAGCGCCGTCCAGATCGTAACTTTCGGACGAATGCTCAGGCCCCAGCCTCCGGCCCCGTCCTGGTGCCAGTTAATCATAACCCCCTGATTTGCCGGCTTGTTAAAAAACATCGCCCGAAAAATCGACACCTGCTCGCCAATAATTTTGCGCGTAATATCTCGAAACAAAGGGTGCTGCATATACGCCAGAAACAGGGCATCCTGCTCCAAATCCTGAATCTTGCGATATTTCAAAGAAGATTCTTTAAACGCCTTTGTCTGCTTGGACAACTCCGGCTTTCCGGCCGAAGGACACAACTGCATCAGCATCCTGTCGTAGCGAATCTTCCCCAGCATAATGTCATCCATCCGCCCGCAAAGCGCATCAATCTCCTCCCCCGGAGCCACCTTGCCCAGCCGTACATACCCCTGCTCTTGAAACAGCTCCAGCTCTTCATCGGTCAACATCGGTCCGTGTAGATCGATCATCACCTGATCTCCTGTCAAAAGGGTATCACAACATTCTACTGAGTGAAAATAGCGTATCGAACAGGGGCACGCAAGGGAGAAATGCCAGGCGATGAGCAAACACTGGAATCTCGCCCTACCATAGTGATAGCTGTTCAACAGGTTCGCCCTTCTTGACGGTCTCAATACGCTCCTGTTCAATGAGCCCTTTTGAAATATCTGCCACAAAAGGCGATATCTCCGGCTGAATTCGCTCCCCAAATCGCCGTCTGCTCCGTGCAGACAATAAAACCACCTCGTCCTTTGCACGGGTCAGACCGACGTAAAACAGCCGGCGCTCCTCGGCCAAATCCGTATCGTTCGCCTGATATGGGATGAGCCCATCTTCCACACCGCAGATAAACACAACGGGAAATTCCAGCCCTTTGGATGCGTGCAGGGTCATCAGTGTCACCGCCTCCGGGGCCTTCCGCTTACCTGCCCGTTCATAGTCTGCTTCCATCCCCAACAGAATCGTATCCAGCAACTGTTCCAGGGAATCTGCACCAGCTGCCATACGGACCAAGTGTTCAAAATCAGGGTTTTCAGCCACCGCTCCACCCCACTCTTTCATCAGCGCTTCCGGGGTATGTTCGACCGCCAAAGCCCGAAAACGTTCTCCTTCCAGCAACAGCGCCTCGGACAGTTCCCCTACCTCATCCGGGCCAATCCCTTCCACAAGGACCTGCTTTCGAATCTCAGCCAGCGCCTTTCTCCCCGGATCAAAAGTCGGCAGTGCAAGAGCATTTAAGAACCGAACCGTATCGTCAGGCGCGGTCACATACCTGAAAAACGTCACCGCTTGCTGAACGGCAGCGTCTCCCAAAAACCCCTTTTGCCCAACCACCCGGTAGGGCAGACCTTCCTCTTGAAAACAGGCCTCCAGCGCCTCGGCCTGCCTGCCTGTACGAAACAGCACGGCAAAATCGTTAAAACTCCGTTCTCCCCGAACCTCCCGGTTCCCCGTTTCTTCAACCTCCCCGTGTGCTTGCAGCATATCCACCCCACCGATCATCCGACTGATCTCCCGGACAACGGCAATCCCTTCGGCAGTCTCCCCCGATGTAGAAAGCAAGCGCAGCGAAACCCCATCTCCTCGGGCGGCCACAAAAGGCCCCCGTTCGGGAGCTTCGTTTTTCGCAATCACCTCGCCTGCCGCCTGAATGATCTGGCGTGTTGTGCGATAGGTGGTCTCCAAAACCACCTTTTGCGCCCCTGGAAAATCATCCATAAGCGTCTGAAAATAGGCCGGACTGGCACCTCGAAATCCGTAAATCGCCTGATCGGGATCTCCAATCACAAACAGCCCGTTTCCGTCTCCAGCAACCGTCTTCACCAAACGATACTGCACGGCATTCACATCTTGAAACTCATCGACCAGAAGGTGAGCGAAACGTGCCCGGAGGTCGGCCAAAACGGCTGCATCCTGTTCCAGCAGATCCAGAAAATCGAGCAAAATATCGTCAAAATCTCCCACCCCATACTCCTGGAGGCGGCCCTGATACGCGGTATACAGATCTCTCAAAGCATCCTCGCCAATATCTTCCGGCTTGAATCCAGCCGCCTTTGCCCGAGAGATCTCCTCCGCTACTTTCACAACCGGCATCGCGTGTTCAAAATCTGTGATTGCCTCTTTCAAAATGCTTCGGCTTTCGACCTGATCAATCACCACTTTCATCTCTTCGGGTCGATACTGTCGCAGAAGCCCCAGTGCCACCCGGTGAAATGTGCCCACAGTCAGGCCTTTCAGATTCATCCCTTCGGGCAATAAGGACCGAATCCGCTCCTGCATTTCACCCGCCGCCCGGTTGCTAAACGTCACCGCTAAAATCTGCCGGGGAGCGATGCCGCCATTTAAAATGAGATCTGCAACACGGTGGGTCAACACGCGCGTCTTTCCTGTACCTGGACCGGCCACGACTACCACCGGTCCCACCTTTGCCCGCACAGCCACTTCCTGGTTCGGGTCCAACGCGGAACGGTGTTCTACATCCGCCTCTTGCTCGATCTCGTCTATCCCCTTTTCCGGTTCAGGGGTCGCTTCCATCTCCGCCACTTCTGTTTCTGGTTGTGCCACACCCGGCATCTCAAACAAAGCTGCCTGTCCGCTTAAAAACGCCCGGTCCTCCTCCGTAAACACCTTAATTTTCCCAAACAACCCATCGTATCCGGGCGCAATATCCACCTCGCCCGACCGCATCCGCCGAATCCCTTCTGCAATCAGAGCATCGGTCTTTTTGGCAATCTCCTCAATCGAGAGATCCCTCAAAATGCGAAGCTCCGGCCCGAGTTCTGCCAGCATCTGCTCGTAAACGGTCATCACCTTTTTGCTTGTGGGCCCTACCTGCAAAACCGACCCGATAACCTCGGGCAACGGGATCAGGCTTTCATACGGCATCACATTCTCGGGCCTCCCTCCTTCCTCCCGATCCGCCAATTTCTCAACCCGATGTAACACCCCCACCGTGAGCTTCTTGCCGCAAACCGGACACAGCCCCTCGTGTGCAAGCGTTTCACTCGGTTTCCAGCACACTCCGCATTTCCGGTGCCCATCAAAGTGATACTTGCCTTCTTGCGGATAAAACTCCAGCGTTCCCGTAAACCGTTCGGGATCCCGATCCTTCAACGCATCATAAATCCCCCGATAAGACAACTCGGTATCAAAACACGTCGCCTCCCGCGCCAGCTTTTGGGGAGAATGCGCATCCGAATTGGACACAATCGCATACTCATCCAGCATCGACAACCGCCAGTTCATTGGCGGATCGGAAGAAAGCCCCGTCTCCACCGCAAAAATATGGGGCAACATATCTTCAAAACACTCTTCGAGTGTATCAAACCCCGAACTGGCACCCAGAACGGCAAAGTGAGGCGTCCAGATATGCGCCGGAATGAACAGCACATCTTCACAAGCCTCCAAACAAATCTCCACCAGGTCTCGGCTATCCAGCCCCAGGATCGGTCGCCCGTCCGACTTCAAATTTCCAATAGCATCCAACCGGGCGTTCAACCGCGCCACCGCCTCAAAACTCGGCATCAACACCACGTGATGAATCTTTCGCGTCTTGTCGTTCTTCTTGTAAATCAGGCTGATCTCCACCGACAACAAAAACCGCATCTCCCCCTGACACGCCGCCGGAATCTCCCGATCCACAGATCTGCGAAAAGTCTCCTTCAGTTGG
>JAPUJS010000622.1 GCA_027296045.1 bacterium
GGTAGTCGCGAATCAGGGGGATGTCCACGGGGCTGCCCTTCTCCACCAGGAACCGGTTGAACCGTCCCAGGTCGGATCGGTAGTTCTTGATCGTGTGGGGGGACTTTCTGGCAGCATCCAGGTCCTGTAGGAAGTCGTCGACCAGGGCTTTCAGGGGCTCCCTGGGCTCAACAGGAAGCAGGTTTCCGTCCACGATAACGGCAGAATCAGCATAGTCAGGCATAACGCCTCCTTAACATAATCGATAAAGGCTGGATCTGAAGCTGGCTAAACGGTATATTTCTCAAGCGAATAACCCTTCGGAAGGAGACAGAAAAATGGAAGCGAAACCCTTAGGCCGCTACATCACCATGGATCCTGCCATCTGTCAGGGCGTACCGACATTTTATGGCACGCGCATCCTGGTCGCAGATGTCCTCGAACAGATCGCCAGTGGAATGGCCTGGGAAGCCATTATTGAGGAGTGGCGTGGGGCTTTGAACAATGAAGCCATCGCCGAGGCGATTCGCCTCGGCCGTGAGGCCCTGGTCGCTTATGCCCCCGAGCTGGCGGCAGAAACGCCGGGACGAGGAACATTATCGATGAGAACATCGTTGACAGTCAACGACAGACTTCATGTCTGGTCTCCAGAGCCCCTTGTCCAATAGAAAAATTATGACTATTATTTTACGATCATAGTCATAATTAATGGTCATATCTTTTAGAGGCCTTCATGAAAATCGTACTTATTGTTTTTATTTAATTTAAAAAATCACCCAATTCTCCCGACGTCGGGAGAATTGGGTGATCGCGACTCTTCCTAGAAAATCTTCGATTCCTCCACACGGGATCCGGCAGAACCGTTTTCAACGGGTATGATTACTTGCTTCGCTGCGTGGTAGGCTTCGCCTGCTTGCAGATACTACCTTTCAGGTTTTAAACATCGCCTGAGAAGTGGCGGACGGAAGGTAGAATTTTAAAAACAGCTCCTAAGAAAACACCACCGACATCTCACCAATGCCCGGATAGTGGGCAGCCGCCTGATCCCCTTTTTGCAACACCTGCGACTCGGTCAACGATCCGGTCAGAATCGCGTCGCCCGTGCTGAATCCAAATCCCCGTTTACACACACTGTTGATCGTCCAGACCAGCGCTTCAAACGGCCCCCCTCGAGATTCGCCAAACAAATTTGGCACGGGCGCAACTCCATTCATCCGCAACTCCACGTTCAAATTCGTCAGACTGATCCCATACCAATCCTCCAATTCCGCCCCAATAGCAATCGCGCCTCCATTGCCGTTGTCCGCGATGCCAGCCAGCATATTCTGCATCTTATCCCAACGCTTCCGGGTTGCAGAATCATACCGTGTGCTGGTGACATCAAAAGCCGGATGAAGCACCACAACCTTGGCCAGATCCTCCCGATTAAAAGGATAATGATGCGGGTCCAGATCTGTTGTCAAAACAAACGCAATCTTGGCTTCCAACTTTGCATGCGGGCAAGTCATCAAAGGGATAAGCGCCGGACTGTGATACAGGGTCGATGCAAAAATCCGTCCCGGAATAGGACCATCATACCCTTCCGCTTGTTGAACACCAGGACGGGTCGCCCCAACTTTCCAGCCCACAACCGCGTTGGTATCGTCCACAGCAATCAACCGGGCCATCTGGTCCTGAATCGCATAGGCTTCCTCGCGATCTGTAGGCAAAAGATCCACCGGAAAATCAATCGTGTCCCGATCTTCCCACGCATCGGCAAGACGCTGTGCAGCTTGAAATACAGTTTCTTCAGACATAAAAATCCTAATCAAAAAACTGTTTCAAGGTCGAAATAGATTCCCGAAACCCATCCTCAAAGCTGCCCTCATCAGGACGATAGATACTCTCCAACGAAATCACTCCGTCATACCGATCGGCCCGAATGGCCCGAATCAACCCCTCCAGATAAGGCGCCATATGTCCTTTATGAAGCGCCTTACACGCCACCGTTGCCCTTGGAATATCCACCTCCGCATCCTTCAGGTGAATATGCCCCAAAGACTCACCCCGTATGGCTTCATACCCATCGGGATAAGGCCGTTCATTGCAATATAAACTGTTGCACGGATCCCAAAGTACTTTGAGTCGATGGGTGTCCAAATCATCAATCAGTTTGCGACCCAGATAAGCCGATGTCACCATCGCATTGTTGCCTGTTTCGACAACCAGCGTCACGTCCCGGTCTTCTGCCATCTGAACCGGCCGTTCCATCAATTGCAAAAGCTTATCCCAGGCACCATGGGAGACATTCCAGACATCCGCACCATGGCTGCCAAAAAGAATCATCTCTTTTCGAAAACTCATCACACGAACCAGGGAACAATCCAAAGCCTGAGCCATATCGATGCAGCGCCCAAGCGCATCCAGATGATCCAGATAGGCCGGGCTGTCCGTTTCCGATTCCCCAATCGAAAGTCCACCAAAAATATGCCTGGAAATACAAGAAACCGTCACCTGATGTGCCGACACCAGATCTTCAACCCGACTCAACTCCGAGTCACTCAAATCTCCAACTTCCTTATCCCACACAAATTGCAATTCTGCATAGGAAAGATCAAACTCATTCATCACGCCCAACGCGTATTCAAACTCCCGGCTGATCCCGTCGGTAATCACACCTAATTTTGCCATATCCGTTCCTTCCTACCACTTCACTTCCGTGCCTGCAATCTGTTCCAAAAGTTTCACAATCGACCAGTTATCCTCCTCCGGGAAAAGCGAAATCCCCGATTGAAATAACTCATAAGCCGCACTGGTCGTAAACATCGCTACTCCGTTCTCCTTGGCCAGAGCCATACTGATGCTGAGGTCCTTATACATGGTACCAATATGACTGCCCGTGTCCTTAAACTTCCGATCCATAATCAACTCGGCACAATTACGAAACAACGGACTGCTCACCCCACTCGCGCCAAACACTTTAAACAGCGTCTCTCCTTTCACCCCGGCCTTTGAGCCCAACACCAATGATTCAAAAATCGCCGTAAAAGACGCTCCAATAAATGCCTGTAACGCAGCTTTCACCGTCTGACCAATCCCGATCTCCTCGCTCACATGAAAGATCTCTTCTCCCACCGCTTGCAACACCTCATAGTTGGCCTCAAAAACCGCTTTGGGTGCCGCCGCCATCATCGTCAACGTACCCGAATCAGCCCCCGACTTTCCACCGCTTACCGGCGTATCCATCAAGTGCACACCCTTGGCCAAAATCGGTTCTTCAATTGCCCGAACCTCACTCGGTTGAATCGTTGCCGACACAATAATCGTCGAGCCCGGTTTCATGCTCTGAAGCAATCCGTCCTCACCGGTCACCACCTCATACACCTGCTTGCCGTTCAACACCATCACAAAAACCGCATCCGATTGTTCCCCCACCGCCTTCGGACTGTCAGCAGCTTGGCCTCCCAGATCTTCCAGCATCTTCAACCGCTCATCTCTTAGGTCAAAACCAGTCAGACCAAACCCGCTCTGAATAATGTTCTGTGCTAGACCAATTCCCATATTCCCCAAACCGATCATACCAATCTGTTCCATCCTGGTGTTCCTTTTAGTGTATAATAGTATGAAACACGTTCACCAATTTCAACAGAAAACTTATTCTTCCACAATACAATAAAGGCTTTGCTGCCCCCGTAAAAACAGCTCCCGACCTGCAATCGCGGCCGAAGCACTAAAGCTGTCATCCAACTGGTTACGTGCCAGAATTCTGGGAGTTTCATCGTGGCTGATCACCAGCGTTGTACCATCCCGATCGGTAACATACACACGACCGGCAGCCCCCACCGGCGAAGCATACACATTGCGGATGCCAGCCAACCGAAACGGCCCCAGATGTTCTTCACCCGTCTTTGCATCCACCCGTGTTAGCACACCCTGGTAGTGCCGGAGAAAATACAACGACTCTCCATAAAGCAGCGGAGACGGCACATAGGGCGTGCCCCGCCAGCGAGTCCACACCACCTGATCGGTCCCGGTAATATCGCCCTTTGCCCCCGCCAGCCGAATCGCCAGCAAGGCCTGCGTGTCATAGCTGCTGGCAACATAAACCATTCCATTTCCAGCCACCGGCGAAGCAATTGCATTTCGGGACAACCCACCACATTCCCAGATCACCCGACCCGTATCCAGATCGTATCCCCGAACACGATTCGTACCGCTGATAATCACCTGCGCCTTGCCCCCCTCTTCGACCACAATCGGGGTCGCCCAGGACGTAATCTCGTCCCGTTCCACCCGCCAGAGCTGTTCGCCGGTTCGCTTGTCCAAAGCAATGGCAAACGAATCTCCTTGATGATCCCAGTTAATCACCAACGTATTGCCGTGAAGTGCCGGTGAACTGCCCTCCCCATGCCCGTGCCTCGTCTGCATCTTACCCAGATCTTTCTCCCACAACAATTCGCCGTCCAGATTCAAACAGTAAAGTCCTTGTGAACCGAAAAATGCGAATAAATGCTCACCGTCCGTAACCGGGGAGTGAGACGCCAGGCTTCCCGTATAATACCCTCCTTCGTGCGGCAGTGCCTCCCGCACCGTTCGCCGCCAGAGAACCGTTCCATCCCAACGACTAACGGCAAGCACCACAAACTTGTGAAACTGCGTCACCGGAAAATTGCCATGGGCTCCGGGTGCATCGCTATATTTGGGTTCCAGAACCTCGCCAAAAGGTTCCGCCATCGTAACAAACACGCGATCGCCCCAGACAATCGGCGTCGAGTGTCCACCACCGGATAGTGCAAGTTTCCACCGGATATTCCTGTCCTCACTCCATTCCACCGGCGGGTTGGCATGCAAAGCAACACCCGTGCTCAAGGGGCCACGCCACTGCGGCCAGTTGTGCATCGCATCTGCAACATCCCCAACCCCGTACGATGTCAGAACCAACCACACCGCTGTGATACCAATCAACCGTTTCACCATCGTTTGCCTCAAAGTCATCGTTTCTCTACAATCCATGCATCGAACGCATTGCAACAGGCAGCGAAATATACGACGGAAAATAGAGAAAATCTACCGGTAGATTAGCTGTTTCGAAAATACCATTCGAATATTATACTACACGTGAAGAAGCACCACCCATCCGTTGCCCCAAAAGATTTACACATGACAGGCATCACACTGGAAGGATCCTCAAACGACCAGGACATGCCGGTCCTCAAAATCCATCTCCGCTTCCAAACAGGGACACACCATGGGCATCTTAAACCAAAAAACCGCACTCATCACAGGCGGCGGCCGAGGAATTGGTCGCGGCATCGCATTCGAACTGGCCAAAGAAGGCGCTGACATAGTTGTCGCAGATCTGAACGTTGAAAATGCACAACAGACGGTCGACGAAGTCCAGACACTGGGTCAAAAAGCCACCTCTGTCAAAATGGATGTCACCGATGAAGCCTCCGTCGCAACCGGAATTGAAACGGCCCTGTCCAAACACGATCGCATCGACATTCTTGTCAACAATGCAGGCGTCGTTGGCAACCACACCGGTGCCGAGGTCACCCTCCAGGACTGGGACATGTGCTTCAACGTCAACCTCAAAGGCATCTGGATCGTCACCCGCGCCCTCGTCGATCATTTCAAAGCCAATCAAAATGGCAAAATTATCAATATCTCTTCCATCGCTGGAAGACAGGGCACACCGGGCATGCCGGCCTATTCCGCCTCCAAATCCGGCGTCATCAGCCTCACCCAATCCCTGGCCCAGGAACTCGGCCCCTTCAACATCAACGTCAACGCCGTCTGCCCCGGCCTCCTGTGGACTGACATCTGGCGCAAACTGGAAGTCCTCTATGGCGGCGCAAAATCAGAAAAAGAAATCAACCAGCGAAATCATTTCAACCAATACATCGCCAACCGCTGCCCCCTCGGCCGTGAGCAAACCCCCGAAGACATCGGCATGGCCATCGCCTTCCTGGCCTCCGACCACGCCCGGAACATCACCGGACAAGCCCTGAATGTGGACGGCGGCATCAAAATGAACTAAGTTTCTGCATTGGGCCACGATGACATCCAAAAAGGGCGGGCTAAGTTTTCTTGGCTCGCCCTAAAAACACCAGGGTCCAAACGCTCACCCCTCCTATTTCAAAACTCAAGTGCTCGACACCTCAATCTCTTCCAAATGCCGCGCTATCGCAGCGGCAACTTCTGCATCGTCCAGTTTATCAATCCGTGTCAACAAATCATCCGGCGCATCTGGCAGCACAATCACATTGGACGCCCCGACATACGCAAAAATAAAAGCCCACCGCGGCTGTGAACTCAAATTGGGATGGGAAGCGTGAAGCACATTGCCGTGAAAATAAAGCACCGATCCCGGCGTCATCTCACAATGTACCTCCTCCATCTCTCGAAGCGCAGTTTCAACCCGCTCCGGATCGGCAATCAGCTGAGACCCTGAATCCCAATGCTCCAATCGCCCCACACGGTGAGACCCCCGAACCACCCTCAAACAACCGTTATCCCGGGTGGCCGGATCAAGCGCCACCATCACACTCACAAGGTCGGGATAGAAAAATTCCTTGTAATGATAACCATAATCCTGATGCCACTGCCAACCCCCGGTATTGGCATTTTTTAACATCGTCAAATGATAATAGTGACAGACCTCATCCCCCAAAAGCTGCTCCAAAGGGTCCACAATGCGCCGACTGCGCACACACGCGCTAAAAACATCGTCGATCAACCTCGAACGGTTCACCAGACGCGTGCCCAGTCCTTCTTCCCCCTCATCGTAGTTATGATTGGTCTTGGCTTCGGCAGCCATCTTCGGATCTTCCTGCACAATACGCCGAATCTGCGCCACCTCTTTCGCATTGAACGCGTCTTCAACGATCAGATAGCCATCTGCCTCAAATTGCCGGATCTGCGCTTCATTCAAAGTAGGCAAAACAATCTCCTCAAAAAAGGCGGGCAACCCACTATCTCTCCAAATCAATCCAGCCGAATGAACTCGCACAAACCCGCCAAGAATTCATCCAACCCTCAAAAAATCACACCGTTTGATCCCGCCTTCAAACAATAATGTACGTCCACCGTCCGACCATTTCTTCGATCCGGACCGTCAATCCGCGTTCACAGCCTCCAATTCTTCCCGCACGTCTTCCAACCCCCCAAATTCCTGCCAGATGTCCGCCATCGCATCCGTACTATTTTCTCCCGCATTCACATGTCGAGGCCGGAAGATCACCGCATACCGGATATCCGGAGAATTGTTCGGAGCCGCGTTGTGATACATCTGGTGGTGACAGATGGCCACATCTCCCGCCTTACCCGTAAACTGGATGGGCTCGTGCGGCAAATCCACATCTGGCAACTGACGATTTTGCCTCAGCGTTTCCGGATAATTGGGATCGGCCTGAAAGGCTTTTTCAAACACTTTGTGCGCCCCCGGCCAAAACGTAAAATTCCCCATATAAGGCCGGGGCACATCCTGAACCAGCACCACCACCAGAAGTGTGAACCCTCTGCTCAACAACCCCTGCCGCAGCTTTCCACCCAGATCCAGATGGCCTCTCACCAGCTCTCGATCTTCGGCCCCCGGAAAGTTCAGCTTCACATTCCCGGCCTTTGGAAATTGCAAATTCTCCTCCCCCACAATCGACTCACACATCGGAGAGATCGGCGTCTGATTAAACAGATCCGTAATCACCGCCTGATCGCTCAATCCCGGATTTCGCCCCTGCTGTATCATATTCTGACTCATATAATAGTTAATCGCCCGCCGCGCCCTTTCCACCATAATCCCCGGCACACCCCCTCGAACGATGATATACCCATC
>JAPUJS010000623.1 GCA_027296045.1 bacterium
GACAAAGAAAAACCGATTCAAAAGCGAACCCAGCCAGAGTTCCGCCGACGTGTGACGGCCTTTCACCTCGCCCAGGCTTCGCGTTTCAAACCGGCGGTCGCGGTCCAATTCCACCAGATCGATAATGTATTTGATCAGCAGCTCCCGGGCCTTCTGCATCGCGACCTGGGCTTCGTGTTCATTTGGGCTGGACGCCAGAGAAAGCACCTTTTTCAGCACCCGGAGGATCTTATCTTCCTCCCCCTCTGGTCCCTCCAAATCAACTTCTACTGCCCTTGCCCTGGGGCTACACCTCAGCTTTTCACAGGCCTGTCGAAAAGCCTCTCCGTGGGGTCCCTCGTCTTCTGACTTCAGAACCTCGTGGGCATATTGATGGGCCATCTCGTGACGCAAGGTCTCCATCACCGATAGCCAGGGGTCTCGATCGATATGCCCCTCAGAAATCGTCAACACCCGTCCAACCCGCTGCCAGGCCCCCAACGTGCTATCGCCCTGACCCAATCGGATTACGGGTCGGGTGAGCGCACCCTTCAAATATTCTTCATTATAATACGCCCACCAGACATACAGCTTTCGATTCCAGGCAGTTCGCAATTCCTCCGCCAGCACGTTCGAGTGGTCCGCTCTACGCACTTTTCCGACCACCCAGCGACCGAACAAATGACGCATTCAACGCGCCTCGATACACCTCTGCAACCGGTCCCTTCATCGTCAAATCAAAGTCTTCGTCAATATCGATATACAGCGACCCTCCCGGTGCTTTGACCGTCACGGGTGCCTGAATCAGCCCCAGCCGAATCGCCGCGCTGGCCGCCGCGCAAGACGACGACCCGGACGCCTGGGTTTCTCCGGCACCGCGCTCCCAGATCAAAATAAAAATCTCCTTCGGGCCGGTGGGCACGGCCAGTTGCACATTGATCCGCCTTGGAAAAATCTTGTGGTTTTCCAACTCCGGCCCCAACCGGAGCAGGTCTTCCCGAGACCATTTCTGGCCCTTCGATTTAAAGATCACGCAGTGTGGATTTCCCACACTCACGCCCGTAAACAGCAACTTCTCGCCCGCCGCCGTAATGGGCCGCTCAATCAATTCTTTTCCCTTCAACGAACACGGCAGGGCCTTCGGTTCAAAAGTGGCCTTGCCCATCTCCACCGTAGCAGCACTGGCATCGCCGTAGCGATCTACACGCAAATCGATCTGCACCAATCCGCCCTTGGTATCCACCGAGAACGCCTTCTTCCGCGTCTTCCGGGTGGCGTGCAAATACCGGGCAAAAATTCGCAACCCATTCCCCGATTTTTCCGCTTCACTCCCGTCCGGATTCCAGATCCGCAACCCAAAATCCGCCACCTTTGAACCCACCAACTCCAGAATTCCGTCGCTGCCGATTCCCCAGTTCCGATCACAAATTTTCCGAATATTTCCCGACGTCAGTTTAAACGTCAATTCTCTGGGGTCCATCACGATATAATCATTCCCCAACCCGTGTCCTTTAAAAAACCCATTCTTCATTTTCTCTCCTGAAATATATTCTCCTAAACGAATCCCTTAATCCTTCCACACCAACACCACACCCATGGTTTCACCCAGGCGATTGTAGAGCAAATCAAACGCCTCGGGTGCATCCTCAAACGGAAATCGATGCGTAATCATTTCCTCCGGTCGAATTTTGCCATCTGCCATCAACTGAAGCGCCCGATCCGATCCCTCCGGCCGTTTCCCCCGATCCAGATAGCCCCCGATCAAGCGCTTCCCTTGAATCTTGCCCGAATCCAGCGGCAGGGGTTCGTCTTCATAAAGCCCAATCACCTGAATCAATCCCCCTCGACCGCACATATCCTGTGCCTGTTCAAACGCACGGGCACCCGCACGCCCCCCAACTGCCTCTATCACAATCTCTGCACCCCGACCGTCCGTCAACCGGTTCACCGCCTCCACCGGATCTTCTTTGGACAAATCGACCACCTCGTCCGCTCCGAGTTTTTTCGCCAATTCACACCGCAAAGGCAACCCGTCTACCCCAATCACGCGGGCAGGACCATCTGCCTTCGCCGCCTGCATACACCCCGATCCCACCAGCCCTTGCCCCAAAATCACCATCGTATCGCCTTCCTGGGCTTCCACCTGCTGCATCCACAACACCGAGCTTGTCGCAAGCGGCCAAAAAGTCGCCGCCTCCGACGAGATCGAATCCGGCAGAGACACCACCGGAGGCTGATTTCGGGCGTTCACGACCTCAACCGCCACATATTGCGCATGAGGCGCTAGAGCGGCCACCCGTTCCCCCATCGAAAGCTCCTTCACCTGAGATCCCACCTGCACAATCGTCCCTACCATCGAATAACCCATCATCTGATGGTCGATTGCCTCGGGCCGAATATATCGCCGCCAGATCTCCGACCCCCTGCTGATCAGCGTCCGTTCCGCCCGGATCAATACCTCGGTTTCCCGGATCTCCGGCACGGGCGCTTCTTCCACCACCACCTGATACGCGCCCTCTAGTTTGCCCACTCGCTTCATAACTATCTCCAGGCCTCACTGAAAAGGCGGACCCAGTTGCCGTAAAAAATGCCTTCTACATCCGCCTGTGACTACCCCCGCTTTTCCAGCAACCCGCCCACTTTTTGCAAGTCCGCAATCGTATCCAGATCATGGGGGGTCTGCTCCGTTCCATATCCCCCGTCCAGATCGCTTCCAATGCCCGCGTGTTTCGTATTTCCTGCAAGTTGGCAGACGTGGTCGATGTGATCTGCTACAGCCTCCAGACCCACCACTTCGGGCTGTGTCTCGCCCTTGATCCACCCCGGATGCAGCATCCAGGCGTCCAGGGCGGCACCAATGACCCCGCCCCGTTCAATAATCACCTTTAACTGATCGTCCGTAAACTGCCGATCCCCCGGCACCATTGCCCGACAGTTGTTGTGAGAAGCCAGCACCGGCCCCTGAAAAATATCCACCGCCTCCCAGAATGCCTCGTCCGCCAGATGTGTCAAATCCAGAATCATCCCCACACGATCCATCGCTTCCAAAATCGGCTTCCCCAGTTCTGTCAATCCCCCTTCGGTTCCCGTACCGTGGGCATAGGCACTCACCCCATAATGCGACAGACTCACCACGCGCAATCCGTCCTCCCACCAGGAATCTACCTGTTCGGGCCACACAATTGGATCGGCACCTTCCATACTCAGAATAATCCCGATCGGTGCTTCGTTCCCCTTTTCGTTCCATTCTGCAAGATGCGATTCCAGCCCCGCCCGATCCGAAAGCATCCGCACCTTGCCCTGTGATTCCAGCACCCGATAATAGGCCAGTTGGCCCTGCGCCTTGGCATAGGAAATCTCCTGACACGCCGCCCCACTTGCAGGACTGTTCGGCCGGGCCGTCCGGGCGATCACCGTTGCCACAGTGATCGCCACCTCGCCCCTGCGCATCTCCGGTAACGTCGTTGTCCCTCGCCCCCGTCCTTTCTGCGCCATCCCCTGCTCTCGTTCCCGAATCTCATACACAGGGAGATCCAAATTCCGGTCCCAGTTCAACGCATTCATCGCCAGATCCAAATGCGCATCAATCAAAATCATATGCCCTCCTTTTTATAAGACCCACACGGGAATGAAGATGAAAAAAATCCGGTAACCTGACCCACACGGGAATGAATTCCCGTGCTACAAAAACGTGAAGTCCGGACAAGCCGGACTATATATCTCCTATTGTGATGCCTTCCGTGGAAAAGAGGGTTTGCCTGTCCAATTTCAGGGTGTGATACCTTCTTCCATCACCCACGTATACATCTTCTCTGCCCGCCTCAAAACCTGTGTCACATCCTGAGGCAATATCAGCCGTGCCTCGACCAGTTCCAATGCGGCCCTGGCCACACACCCAACATACGCCTCCTGATTCGCATACCGTGCCTCTACAGAAGGCCGGCTATCGGCCCTTGTCTCTCGTTCCACTTCTGTGCGTGCAAAGGGCACCCACATCCCCGCCAATCCGACCATCGCATCGGATGCTCCATGATTTGCCGGTCGAAATCGCCAGCCTGTAAATGTCCCCAGAGGCACCAGTTCCTCGGGCATCCGGATTCCGGTGACCTCGTTTCCATCTATATCCAATGCGGGCACCAGAACCCCGTAGGGCGCTCCCAGGTCGGGCGGCTCTTTGGAAATCGTACCCTCTTTCCAGGAATCTCCATGATTCAGTCGAAGCGGCACACGCATACGTTTTAACAAATCCACTTCCGGAATTTTTGGGAACGACACGGCCGCTGCCCGAACCAAAGTACCCTCTGAAATACTACCATATCGACTTTCCGGAGGCGCTTCCCCGTCCCGCACCCAGGCATCCATCGCCACCAACAGCGCCCGCAACACATACCGAAAATTCACCGGATTGGGCGGCCAGGTTTCGCGAGCCCCCGCAGGAATTTCTCCCGGACCGTGCTGGGTACTCGCAAAATGGTACACCCGAACACATTCCGGCAAAGCGACATCTTGTGCACCCGCCACATCCGTATGCACCAGGGACGCCCCCCGATTCCAGTATTCTGTAGACGTGTTGGTATAAAAAATACGAGGCGTCACCCCCTGTGCTTCACACCTATCCAGCAACCCAACCGTCTTGCCGGTTACAGAATCGGTCTGTGGTAGATCGTTGAAGGGAAACTGCTCGGTCGGATAAAATACATCCGTGTGCCCGCTCGAATGACGTGATGGCTGTGCGAACCGGTGGTTGAAAGACCCCC
>JAPUJS010000624.1 GCA_027296045.1 bacterium
GTCCCTTTCGGCAGTTTCCCGGGTCGGGATGCTGATCTTCAGGCCGACGACAGTTCCGGTTGTATCTCGGGACAGTATCGGGGGATCTGAGGGGGACGTCAACAGCGTTGCAGTCCCAAGAAAGGTCAGCCCGCGTCCGTCCCATTCTATTTGCAGATTGAAGGCGGGTAGAAACGGAACGATGTTGAGGAATATCTCAAGCGTGGTTGTGTCACCGGGAGCGGTCTCGATCCGGCTTATGCCCTGGTTGCCGGAGGCCGGGTTTAAGTCGATGGTGAGGCGGCCCTGGAATTCAAATCCGGTGCCGCGCAAATCGACGGTTGTTTCAGGCAGGTCCGGGTCGTTGGAGCGAACGGTCAGAGTGTGTACATAAGCCACTGTGTCTGTTGGCGAGAAGGCAACCTGCACCATCGCCGAATCGTCCGGGGCGATCGATAAGGAGTCTGGCGTGAGCACAAAGTTTGGAGAGGGCGTGGAGAGCGTGTCCAGAGCCGTCAGCGTGACGGAGAGGGAAGAATTGCCAGAATTTTGGATCCAGAGGGTTTGAAACCGGGTGGAATCGAGGCGAACGAGGCCAAAGTCCAGGGTGGACAATACCACTTGAAGCCTCGGGATCTGAGGCACCGGTTGGGCGGTCGCCCTCAATTGTACGGTGATTTCGGGCTGGTCGGGGTCGTTGCTGGAGACGGTGAGCTGGGCGTTGTGATCGCCCTCGGTCTGCGGCGCAAATGAGACGCCGATGCCGGCAGAGGAATCGGGTGCGACCGTCACCTGGGAAGGGGCCACTATATAGGCCGAGTCCGAGACCGTGATGGCGGAGACGACCAGATCGCCCTGGCCCGTGTTGTTTATCTTGAAGGACTGCTCCCCACGGCTGCCGACTTTGACGACATTTGCGAAGTTGAGCGAGGTGACCGACAGGGTGATGTTGGGGTTTTGCGGCTGCGACGGCTGCTGAACCTGGGGCTTGCTATTGGCGTCCCAGGGTTTGGTGACCAGGGAGGCATCCCCGGGCTGAGACTGGCCCCGGCTCCAGGATCCGGTGGGATCTTGTAATTCCGCTCCGTTGGTGGCTCCGTCGGAGTCGGCGTCCTGGCCGGCCAGCGCTGGACCCCATTGCACGTCTCCGTCGATTCCCGATGCGGTCAGGAAATTGTTTTCGATAACCTGGCCGAAGATATTGCGAGAGCTCCCCCCGTTGGGGTCCGTGTGACAGTTTGCACACCCGTTGACATTTCCATTGGGGATATGGTCGACGCGTTTTGGCCGCCCAAAGGCTTCAGGGACATATGCTAGGAGCAACGTGCAAAGCACAATCTTGATGGTTCGGGTCATGGTTTTTAACTCTAGGTATCATCCGGATTCATATCATCCGGGAGGACGAGCGCACTGCGTTATTTTTGGAGCATTTTTAAACTGTCGGTTGCCGCTTTGTTTTGCGGATCCAGCTTCAGGACTTTTTGATAAGACATGATTGCATTTTCAACTTGCCCGATTGTTTTAAAGCAGGCGGCTATGTTCAGGTGAGACGATAGATTGTCCGGCACGCGTTCGATGACTTTTTGATACAGGGCAATGGCTGCTTGAAACCGGCCCTGCTGCTGGTGTTCCAGGGCAAGCTCGAAGTGGATGGATGCGACCAGGCGGGGGAGGATGGGGTCGTCGGGTTCCATTTGGGCAATGCCTTCGAGGTAGACAACGCCTTCTGCTTTCAACCCTGCCTCGACCATGCCCAGGAAGGTGTGGCGGGTAATAGATCCCCGGATTTCGGTGGCTTTCTCCCACGCCTGTTGGGTGGCTGCTTGATCGCCGTGGACGCGGTCGATTTCTCCGATTAAGATGTATGCGAGGGCAAATTCGGGTCGAACTTTGAGGGCTTTTTGGAAGGCTTGTCGGGCGTCTTGCCAATGGTTTTGTTGAAAGGCGGTTACCCCTTCCAGGATATAGCGGTCGGGGAGGTTTTCGCTGGTCTCGATGCGGGCGATCCATTGGTCGAGCTGGCTTTCGGTTATTTGGTTGGCGTTTTTGCGATAGATCAGAACGCGAGGATGGTCAAAGGCGGTGACGGTTGGTTCGGTCTGGGTTTCATCGATTTGCCAGGACCAGAATTCGGGGGGGCTTTTGAACTGGGCGACCAGGTCATATCCGAGGTCTCCGGTTGACAGGCGCTGGAACAGCGTATGGGCAATCGGGTATTGGTCCGGGACGGCCAGGTATTGACGCATTCGATTTTCTTCGATCAGGACGATCCAATCGGCCGCGACCAGTTTTTTCTTCAAAAAATTAATCTGGGATCGCAGCAGCATCCAGTCTTTGGATGCGATAAAATAACTGGCGTCGGTGTCTTCAAACCGGTATCGATCTTCGGGGACCATCCAGGCGGTGGGGAAGCCACCGTGTTCCCCTAAGACCTCACTGTTTTCTGGCACATGGTTTTGAATCCATCGGGCGGCCTGGATACGACTGTCTTCCCGGCCATAGATGGAAACCATTGCCGTGCCTCGGACCAGTGTGGGCAGCAGGACCAAAACGATCGGGAGAGTATATACGAAGGGGGATGACACATAGCGTTTGAGAAGGCGGACGGATGTCAGGCAAGCCCAGGCACCCAGCACAACCAGGACCGGTAGGAGGGGTGTGGCATAGCGAATGGGTTTGGTGTGCAGGCCGCCCACGAACAGAAAGTAGGCAAAAATCCAGGACAGAAGCAGCCAGGCGGGCTTGTTCCGTTTGAAGAAGACCAGGCCAATCCCAAGCAGGGCGGCAATTTCCAGGGCAGTGCCCAGGGCATATCGAAATTGGTGGGTGAGATAGTAGAGATAGGGGGGGGTGCTAAAGTCGAAAAGGGCCCAGATCCGGATGCGTTCTCCCCGGGCGATTTGCATACTGGGGAGAAATCCCCGGATGTCTTTGGTGTCGGTATAGTGACCCGGGTCGATGAGCAGGAAGGGTTCGCAGGCAAGGGTGACGGCTGCGGCCACCAGGAGGGTGAGGGCAACGCGCAGGATGGTCGGGGTTTGCCAGGCGTTTTTTCCAGAACCCGGCCAGAGATGCGCCATGAGGAACGGGAGGCCCAGCCAGATGCCGACCAGGCGGGTGCCTGTGGCCAGACCGATGACCAGGCCGAGGGCGAGATACAATCCCGTATTTTTGGACGGCATTTGGAGAATCAGATACAGGCCCAGGGTGGACCAGAAGGTTAGGGCGGGATCGACTGTATAATAGTGGCTCTGCTGGATGTGTCCGGCTGTAAAGGCCATCAGGAGTGCGGCAAATGCGCCGGT
>JAPUJS010000625.1 GCA_027296045.1 bacterium
CCCCTTCGGCCTTTAATACGGCAAGTTCCTCATGGGCAGGTAAAGCAAAACCCGTGTGCGCCATAATCGTCAACCCCGTCCTCAAATGGGTTCGAGCGGCAATCTGTACAAGCTTACGATCAATCTCAGACAAAGACTTTCGATCGACCCCAATTTTAATAAATCCCGGACGAACACCTGTACCATCCAGACCCTCTTCCCATTCCCGAACCCATCGATCGGCTACTTGATCCACGGTTTCTTCATAAGCATGGGCAGGCACGTGCTGATCGTTTCTCGCCCCATAATATCCCGTATTGGTCAACAGCCGAACACCACTTGCTTCACTCAATCGTTTTAAAAGCGCTGGATCCCGACCCAGATAGGCGGGTGTACACTCCACCAGGGTCCCGCACCCGGAGGCCTTTGCCTCTTTCAGATACGGTAAAATCTTCTCAAACGCCTCGTCCTCATCGTACCGATCCTTGCTCGCCTGATCCACCCCAACAAAATCCACCAGCACATGCTCGTGCGTCAACACAAACCCCATCTCGTCAGGAGACACTGGACCTGTCACGGTCATCACTTTTCCATGCATACTTGGCTTCTCCTCCGCAGATCCACAGAGCGATCCGGTCATCACACTTCCAATTGCCATCGAGCTTGTCCAGAGAAAATCACGCCGATCCATTGTTTTTCCTTCCTCCTGTTACATCCTGTTGTTCATCGACTCCAAAAGTCAAAATCAGCGACAGCAAATATCGGCATCCCCCTATGTCCTGTCAAGGCGAAAGCCCCGGTGGAGAGGCTTGCGTTTGGAGATCAGATCATCTATTTTGGGGAAGCAGAAAGTTTCGCCAATTTTTAGCAACCGAGCAGAAATGCTGCTTCCCGAACACATGGAGACGAGCAATGGCGTACAATCAAATCCGTACCTGGCTCCAGGACGAATTGAAAACCATTAAAGAAAACGGGCTCTTCAAACACGAAAAACAGATCACAACCCCGCAGGGAGCGCAGATTCAGACCACCGAAGGGGAAAACATCAACTTTTGCGCCAACAACTACCTGGGCCTGGCAAACCATCCCGACCTGGTTTCTGCAGCCGAAGAAGGTCTCAAAACCTACGGCTACGGCATGGCCTCCGTGCGCTTTATCTGCGGCACCCAGGATCTGCACAAAAAACTCGAACGCCGCATCTCAGAATTTCTAAATACCGACGACACCATCCTCTACACATCCTGTTTCGACGCCAACGGCGGGTTGTTCGAAACCCTCCTGTCTCCGGAAGACGCCGTGCTGAGCGATGCCTTAAACCATGCCAGCATCATCGACGGCGTCCGTCTGTGCAAAGCACAGCGCGCTGTCTACCAGCACGCCGACATGGAAGACCTCGAAACCCAACTCAAGGCCGCTGTCGATGCCCGCTTTCGACTCATCGCCACCGACGGCGTTTTTTCCATGCAAGGCGATCTGGCCCCCCTGGACGCCATCTGCGACCTGGCCGACCGCTACGACGCCCTTGTCATGGTGGACGACTCCCACGCCACCGGCTTTCTCGGCCCCACCGGACGCGGCACTCCCGAACACTTCGACGTCCAGGATCGTGTAGACATCCTCACCAGCACCCTCGGCAAAGCCCTTGGCGGAGCATCGGGTGGATTTACCACGGGCCGTCAGGAAATCGTTGACTTTCTCCGCCAGCGCTCCCGTCCCTACCTGTTCTCCAACACCATCGCACCCCCCATCGCAGCCGCATCCATCAAGGCCCTCGACCTGGTGGATGAGCATCCAGAATTGCGACAGACCCTGATGGACAACACTGTCTATTTCCGGGAACAAATGACGGCAAAAGGCTTTTCCATTACCCCGGGGATTCATCCTATTGTACCCATCATGCTGGGTGACGAACAGCGCACCGTTGAAATGGCGCGGCTCGTCAATGACCGTGGCATTTTCGCCGTCGGCTTCTCCTACCCTGTCGTGCCCCGTGGCGAAGCCCGCATCCGTGTCCAGATCTCGGCCGCCCACACCCGGGAGCAACTCGACCGGGCCATTGCCGTATTTGAAGAAACAGGCAAAACCGTAGGGGTCCTCTCATGAGCAATCCAAACCCTCTTGAAAGCCGAACGGCCATTGTCACCGGTGCCGGTCAAGGCATGGGACGCGCCTGTGCCCTGGCCCTTGCAGACCTTGGCGCCCGGCTGGTCATCAACGACCTGGACTCCGAAAAAGCAGAAAAAACAGCGTCTGACCTTCGCGACCGAGGCCATGAAACCCTTGCTGTTCAGGCCGATATAACCGATGCAGCAGCGGTCCATGCTCTCATCGCGCAAACAAACGAGCGCTTCGGTGATATCCATATCCTGATCAATAACGCCGGCATCCTCTATCCCACAAAAGTCATCGATATCGAAGAGCCGGAATGGGACCGGGTCATCGCCGTCAACCTCAAAGGAACTTTTCTCTGTTCCCAGGCCGTCTTGCCATCGATGCAAAAGGCAAACTGGGGGCGCATTGTCAATTTCTCATCCACAGCCGGTAAAAACATCAGCACCGTAGGCGGCGCCCACTACACAGCCGCCAAAGCCGGCGTCCTGGGTTTCACACGCCACCTGGCCAGGGAAGTCGCCCCCAACAACATCACCGTAAACGCCGTCTGCCCCGGCCTCATCGACACCGAAATGGTCCGGTCCACCATCGATAAAGACCGAACCCGGGCCTATGCCAACAGCTTCCCTATCAACCGCCTGGGCCGCCCGGAAGAAGTCGCCGACCTGGTTGCCTTCCTGTGCACCGACAAAGCCGCCTATATCACCGGTGCATCTCTGGACATCAACGGCGGCGATTTGATGATCTGAATACCTCTTCGAAGGCTTTTTGGACAAGAACAACCTCCCCAGCCTTCTCGGTTGCAACAGGCGTCAAGGACCTGCACCGATTGTACCCGAAGCACGCCGCCAGGGCCTGCAACAAGGCCAAATTTCGAATTTTTTTGAGAGGACCCCTATCATGAAAATCACAGCCATCAAAACCCACCTCGTCAACCCCGGAACCGGCAAAAACTGGCTCTTTGTCAAAATCGAAACCGACGAGGGCCTGCACGGCTGGGGCGAGTGCTACACCCAGGCCGACCGGGACCGTGTCATCGAAATCCACGTGCACCAGCTTGCCCGCTACCTCACAGGAAGAAGCCCCTTCAACATCAAACACTTCACCCACATGGCCTACAACGACTTTGGCGGCAAACGGGGTGCCATGGACCTCTACTGTGCCATCTCCGGGATAGAACACGCCCTCTGGGACATCGTTGGCAAAGCCTGTAACCAACCCGTCTACAATCTCCTGGGCGGCGCCTGCCGGGAAAAAATCCGGGTCTATGCCAACGGCTGGGGCGGTGGTCGGAACCCCGAAACCATGGCCACACGGGCAAAAGAAGTGATCGACCGCGGCTTTACGGCCCTCAAGTTCGATCCCTTCCCCGGCCCCTGGCGTTCCATCATCGATCACAGAGCCGAAAACCATGCCGTAGACTGCGTCCAGGCCGTCCGGGAAGCCGTGGGGCCCGATGTCGAAATTCTGGTCGAAGTCCACCGCCGTCTATCCCCCATGCACGCCATCCGGGTCGCCCGAAGGATGGAACCCTACCGACCCTTCTGGTATGAAGAACCCGTATCTGCAAGAGATGTGGACGGCCTGGCCGAGGCCAAGCACAACATCAACCTGCCTGTTGTCACCGGAGAAGAGCTCTACACCAAATCCGAATTTCGCCAGATCTTTGAAAAACGCGCGGCCGATATCATCAACCCCGACGTCTGCAACTGCGGCGGCCTGCTCGAACTCAAAGAAATTGCCGCCATGGCCGAACCCTACCACATTGCCGTCTCC
>JAPUJS010000626.1 GCA_027296045.1 bacterium
CGGCCGACGAATCCGATGAACGATCCACGGAACCACCAACAATCCCGCCCCCAACAAAAACAAAGGTGCCAAAAGTCCCATCAGCCCACTCCCCGTCTGCGACTGGACGTAAACAGTGCGAGGGTTCGCCTGTGAATCAAATGGTGTAAAGCCCGGTCCAGCGGTTCGGTGCATGTAAATTCCTCTACATCAATCTCGTGGGCCAAACACGCCTTCCGAATCGCATCAAAGTGCCGCTTCCGATTTTCCAAATACCCTTCCCGCACATCCTCCGGCACCGTAAACTGTTCCCGGTCTTCCTCTGCATCCACCAATGTAACCGACCGATCAAAAGGAAAATTTTGCTCTGCCGGATCACTGATTTGCAGCACCATTAAATCATGTCGCTGGGCCCGCAAGGACCGTAAATGCGCGATCATCTCCTCCACGGGATGCAGCAAATCACTAATCAACACCACCATCCCCCGAGGGGACAGAGCATCCCCCAGAAACTGCAATGCGCTTGCCGTATCCGTCTGTCCGGCAGGCTCCAAATGGTCGATCTCAACCAGAATTCGTCGCATCTGATCCGCTTGCGCTCGGGCAGGAATGTGTAAGCACAAATCGTGGTGGTAGGCCGCAAATCCCACCGTATCCCGCTGTCCGCTCATCAACATCACCAGCGAAGCCGCCAGCATCTGGGCATATCGAAATTTGGTGATCCCTTCGGAACCGTATTCCATAGACGCGCTACAATCTAACAAGACCGTACACCGCAAATTGGTTTCTTCCTGGAACTGCTTGATGTGCAGCCGATCCGTCCGTGCAAACAGCCGCCAATCCACAAACTTGGGATCGTCGCCCTGCACATAAGGACGATACTGGGCAAATTCTACGGATACGCCGGTGTGCAAACTCCGGTGCACACCGCTGCTCATCCCCAAAACCACCGTCCTGGCAATTAATTCCAAATCAGCAATGCGATCCAGTTCAATGGGGTCGATAAATTTCAGAAAAGATTCTGGCATCCACAAAGCCCTGTGAGGTTTAGCCTATTCCAATCCCGACTTCGGCTCCTCAACCACCTCCACCAGCCGGGATATAATATCGTCTGTTGTTACCCGATCTGCTTCCGCTTTGAAATTTGTCAGAATTCGATGGCGCAATACCTCAGGTGCCACTGCCTGCACATCGCTGCAAGACACGTGAAGCCGTCCTTGCAAAAGCGCCCGTGCTTTTGCTCCCAGCAACAAATACTGACTGCCTCGTGGCCCTGCACCCCAACTCACCCAATCGTTTACAAAATCCAGCCCAGTCTCGAAGTTCGGCCGGCTGGCCTGTACCAACTGCACGGCATATCGCGCCACATGTTGGGACACCGGCACCTGACGAACCAGCCGGGTAAAATCCAGCATATCCTGTCCCGTAAATACCGAATCCACCCGATCGTTAAACACATCGGTTGTTTTGGTGGCCACCTCCAGTTCCTCGTTTTCATTCAGATAACCAATTCGGATATTAAACATAAACCGATCCAGTTGGGCCTCGGGCAACGGATATGTCCCCTCCAGTTCAATCGGATTTTGCGTGGCCAGCACATAAAATGGCGCTTCCAACCGCCGCATCTCTCCGCCCACCGTCACCTGTTTCTCCTCCATTGCCTCCAACAAGGCCGCCTGCGTCTTCGGTGGGGTCCGGTTGATCTCATCTGCCAGCAGGATATTTGTAAAAATAGGCCCGGGAATAAAGCGCAGCTCGCGGTGACCGGTGTTCCGATCTTCATCAATAATCTCCGTCCCGGTGATATCCGACGGCATCAGATCGGGCGTGAACTGGATGCGTTTGAACTGCAAATCCAAAATCTGCGCAATCGTACGAATCAAGAGCGTTTTCGCCAGACCGGGCACCCCTGTAAGAAGCGTATGTCCGCCCGTAAAAAGCACAATCAACAGAGACTCAATCACGGCCTCCTGTCCGACAATCACCTTGTGAATCTCGTCCAGCATCAGCTCGCGACCGTTGCGCAGCTTCTCCAAAACCTGTTCATCAACCACCGTCTCGCTCAGTGCCAAATCAAACCCCTTCTTCTAATGTGTCATCGCATACACCACAATATTGATCCCCATCGGATAGGCCTTGGGGGCAGAATACATCCGGAAATACTCATAATTTTCTCCTTCCCGCTCCCAGCCATCTCCAAGATCCGTATTGTGTATGGCCACCACCATTAACCGACCCTGTTTGTCAAAAATTCCCCAACAACGCGCTTCCGTGCCATACCGATCGTAAGACCACCGAATCTCGTACGATACATCCCGCCCCTCCCAGGTATAAAAGCTCCGAACCCCGGGCACCTGGGGCACTTCATCCAGATCGAACACGATGTGAAAAAGTCCATGATCCAGAGGCACCGGGACAAGTGGGTATTTATCGGGCGGCAACACCCGGGAGATCTCATACACCCAATTTTCCCAGGAATAATCCCCCCAGAAATCATCCACCAGCAAAAACCCGCCTCGAAGCAGATAAGAACGCAGCCCATCCTGTTCTGCTTCCGTCAAACTCATCCCACGCACGTTGCACATATAGACAAACGGATAGTGGAACAAAGCCTCTTCATCCAGATGCACAATCACATGCTTAAACCGCCCGTCCTCCGTCTGGTTGACATTCAACGTCGTGATCTGTGACAACCGTAGCGAAAAATTCTCATCGGCCTCCGGATAATCCGTCGCCCAGCCCCCTCGACGCCCCCGTCCCCTGCCCCGTGCCGGATCAACCGAATATTCTACCCGACAAAAAGTAAACGTATTGCCAGGGAAGATGTCTCTTTCCATGGGTTCAATCTGTCGCCACCTTCGTCCAAACCGCTGCCCTTCCACGTTCAGACACAGCAGCAAACACATTGCAACGCCCATCCCGCTTGCCAACAGCACCATTCTCTTTAACACCACTCGACTCTTCGATTCAAGGTTCTGAGTTCCGGGTTGTACAAACCCAAAACGCTTAATGTGTCATTGCATACACCACAATATTAATCCCCATCGGATAGGCTTTGGGGGCAGAGACCGTCCGGAAATATTCATGGTGTTCCCCCTCTCGTTCCCAGCCATCGCCCAGATCGGAATTGTGAATGGCCACCACCATTAAACGACCCCTTTGGTCAAAAATCCCCCAACAGCGTGCTCCCGTACCATACCGATCATAGCGTCTCCGCGGCATCCCGCCACGGGCATAAAAACTATCGACCCCGAGCACCTGAGGCACTTCGTTGAGATCGAACACAATATGAAAAAGTTCATGGTCTAAAGGAATTTGCACCATCGGAAATTCTTCTGGCGGCAGCACCTGGGAAATTTCATAGACCCAGTTCTCCCAGGGGAAATCCCCAAAAAAATCGTCCGCCATCAGAAAACCACCGCGCAGCAGATACGATCGCAACCCCTCTTGCTCGGGCTCGGTCAACTCCATAAAACCCACATTGCACATATAAATGAACGGATAATCGAACAGCGCTTTTTCATCCAGACTGACAATCGCATGCTGGAACTTCCCGTCCTCCGTCCGATTCACCTTCAATGTGGTAATCTGTGACAACCGAAGCGAAAAATTCTCATCAGCCTC
>JAPUJS010000627.1 GCA_027296045.1 bacterium
CGGGCTGGGGATGTCGAATGGAGGTAAGATTTGGATGATTATTGATATCCCTTCGGTGATTATGATTGTGGGATTAACACTGGGAATTTCATGGCAGGCAGGCACTCCGTTGAAGCTTGTGATCCGGTCTTTCTTTTGGTCAAATTTGACGGCAGAGGAAATCAAGATTGCTGCGAGTGGGTGGGCACAGGTGCGGACGTTTGTGATGGTTGCCGGTGTTATCGGATCGTTTGTGGGGCTGGTGGTGTTGTTCAACCATGCCCAAGCGGCCGAACACTTTTTGCTGGGTGTTGCGACGGCTGCGATTCCGATGTTTTATGCCGTGGTTCTTTCCTGTGGCCTTTTTTTGCCTTTGCAACGGCGGTTGGAGGCGCAGGTTCAGGGATAATTTGCTGGGTTGAAATGAAGGTGGGACGAAAGAGGCAGGGGCAAGAAGCTCCTGCCTCTTTTTAGTTGATGGTTTGTCGCAGGCAGGCTTTGGTGGAATTTCCGTAGCTTTTGACGAGTGTGAGCGAGGCGGCTGGGGTTCTCTCAGATCAGGTGTCCGGCAAACTCTCCGGCATTGCGAATGAAAATGGTGGTTCGGAATCCGCCGGCCAGTTCGGTTAGCCACCGGGCATATTCGGCCTCGGTGCCGGAGCTGGGGTCTTTCAGGCCCAGGAAGACTACATCGGTCTCCTGGCTGTGGGCGTGCATCACTTCGGAAAAGGTCTGATCGGGGGGCTTGACAATGATCTCGGTCTCGGCCTGGATGCGGGCTTCGGGAATCAGGGCGGAGAGGCTGGCGGCTTTTTCTTCGCGCTCCTGTTCGCTGTCGGCGATGGAACGGACCACGATTTTGGCGTCGGTCCACTCCGGGTTGAGGCTAAGCAGGTAGGCAAGCAGGAGCATCAAATCGCCGTTGTTTTCCAGGCCCCCCCACCAGACCACGATACGTTTCTCCTGACCGGGTTCGAAGGCCCAGTTGAGGCGGGCGATAATAGTGCTTTTGCCTGCTCTTGATAAGGCCCGCATAATGCGCAATACGGACTCCAGCCGGTCGGGTTTTTCCGGCCAGCCGAACATCACAGTGTTGGATTTCAGGCCGGCGATGCCGTGGGCCTGGGCAATGTCGATGACGCCGTTTTCAAAATCGGGTACGACATTGATCTGGCTGAAGGCGAGCATGCCTTCTTCGGCGAGGATCCGGTCCATGTCCTGTCGCTGGCGTTCGATGTCCACATATTCCTGCTTGAGGTCGCCCACGAGGATGTGACAGGCGGTGACTATGCCCCTATTTTGGTTGAACCAGCCCGCCAGGCGCACCAGGCCGAGGCGTTTGCCCGGGTGGCCGGAGAACACGAGGATGTGGGGGCGCCAGTTGCGCGGATCACTGGCGTAGTTTCTCAACTGGAGGAGGGCGAAGCGGGCCAGGGAGACCCAGATTCCGGCGCGTACATCGCCCCAGCGTGTTCGCATCGCCTTCCGGCGCAGGTAGAGGTACAGGGCACTTTCCAGGAGGATGGCGATACCACATGCGAAGGGGCTGATGAGAAACATGACGGCCACCGCACCCAGGGATCCGAGCAGGGAAATGTACCACGGGACGTTGATAGTGGGCCGGAAGGAGGGGTCACCGGTCAATTTTTCAATGGCGGCGCTCAGGTTGACGGTGACGTAAAGGGTGAGGAAAAGGATGGTCACAAACTGGGCCACAGTGTTGAGGCCCCCAAGGGCGACGGCAGTAAGGGCGAGGGCCCCGCTGGCCCAGGTGGCCAGGGTGGGCTGGCCGGTTTTGGAGAGGCGCGAGAAGGCCCGGGGTGCCAGACCGTCGCTGGCGAGGGCCTGCAGCACACGGGGGCCCCCAAGGACGCTCCCGAAGGCGGACGAGAGGATGGCACCCCAGACGCCGGGGTAAACCAGCCAGGCGCCCAGAACGGCCACCTGGACCCAGATGATGCCGGGCTGGGCCAAATCCTCAAAGGTAACGTGGTTGGAGACGCTCAGGAGGATGGGGATGAGGAGATAGGTGAGGGTGCCGGTCATGACGGCCAGGAGGGTACCTTTGGGGATGGAGCGCCTGGGATCTTCCAGGTCTCCACTCATGCCAATGCCGGCGGTGAACCCGGTCACGGCCGGGAAAAAGACGGCAAAGACATACCAGAATCCTTCGGGAGCGGTTCGGTAGGTGGCGGTCCATTCGGGGGTGTGGAACCCACCGGTGAGGACGCCGATGACCAGGGCCAGGAAGGACAATCCCACGGCCGCCATAATCGGAATTTGAAGTTTGAGGGCCAGGGAGGCGCTTTTGCCGGACACGGCGGTGATGACCACGATGATGCCGGCGGCGAGGAGCTGAACGATATGGCCGGGTACGGGATCTGGCCAGAAGGAGAGGATGGATTCGACCAGTCCGAAGCTGTAGAAGGTGATGCTTAAGGTGCGGCAGAGGAAAAGCGGGATGCCGATGGCCCCGCCCAATTCCAGGCCCAGGCTGTGGGAGATCAGGTAGTATTCGCCGCCCACACCCACGCGCATGTTGGTGGCCACGGCCGAGGCGCTCAGGGCGGTGATGAGGGTGATGGAGCTGGCCAGCAGGACGATGAAGAGGGTGATGGGCAATCCTACATTGCCGACGATCCAGCCGAAGCGCAGGTACATGATCAGGCCGAGGATGGTCAACACGCTGGGGGTGTAGACGCCCAGGAAGGTGCCAAACTTGGGGGCGGCCTGTGGCCCGGATTCGGTGTTTGTGACGTCTGTGGCCATACGTGTTTCTTTCCGAAATCAGGCTTCAGAAACGCGGTGTACATGCCAGTGTTCATCGACCCACAGACCCAGGATGCTCATTTCGTCTCCGATATGTGATCTTAAGGTTCCAACGGCATGTCTGATCTGTGCGATATGCTCGTTTTCGTTCGCCGGGTTGGCCGCACAATCGTAATGCCCCACAATGCCCAGCACCTTTGAGCCGTGTTTTGTGGCAGAGATATTTACTTTCTCGAGGGCTGCTGCTATGGTTGTCTGGTCTTGATTGTTGGAGAATAAGCGATTTGGTCCCGGTTCTGTGATGGTATCCACATAGTCCAGGCCGAAGGCCGCTTTGAGATAGTCGTTCACAGGTGTTTGGACCCGGCCATCGATGCAATTGATGACGGTTCCAAATTTTCCGGCACTCATCTGGATTCCTCCGTCACAGACGGCGTGGTCAGGATGGGTAAAGATACTTACGCCCCGGACCCGCATCAAGGTAAAAGATGGAGATAAAAAAACGGGATCTTGTTTTTATGGCTGTCTTTCGCCCTAACTTAGGGGGATCAGGTTGATGATTTAATCGGGGTTTGGGTTGGACATCGGGTGTTTTCCTGAGTATAATAACGTGGGTCTGACCCTTAAGATTAGCTTGATTGAAGTTTTTTTTATAGACTTTGAAAGCAACTTACAGAACCCTCATTTGCTCATTTTGGGCTAACTTACACTGTCTCAATAAATTGTGCGTTTTTTGGAGTTTATGCCATATTCTGTATTGACTTTTTATTCAAACCACCATATATTGTGCTTGCTGCTGATTTGTAATACAAGCGGTGTTTCAGGGAATCCGGTGGAAGTCCGGGACTGCCCCGCAGCGGTGAGCAGAGGAGGAGGTTGGGCTCTGCGAGTCCGAGACCCTGACAGCAGTCCACACACCTTAGTGTGGCAAACGGCTGGAATGCACGAGGGGCGTTTGGGTCGAAACGGGGAAGCTGATCCGGCTGGCTGCGGTCTCCCCATTTCTGCAGCTTCGGATATCTCACCGAATGTTTCCCCCGGGTTTTTCCTTAGGTAAAACCTACTCCCTAAGATTTTTCCTCATTTCAATCGATTTTTGCGTCAAAATCCCTTCGGGGTGAGTCGCCTTTCTGTCTCTAAATCTTGAACATTCGGCAGCACTGTCTCTGTCCGGATCCGTTCTTTTTTTCTCCTTTCCGGGAGGAGTTGTACTATGGTCGAAGCGGTACAGGATGTTTTGCAGGAGGCAATCGATATTCTGGTGCGCAAGCGCGATGGCCGGACCGTCTCATTTGACCGCACCCGTATTGAGAAAGCCATCTCGGCGGCCTTTCGGGCCGAACTGGGTTTGCCCGGCGATCATGCGTTGCCCCCGAAGATTACGTCGGATGTAGCGGAGTTGACCGATGCCGTGCTGGCAGATGTGGTGGCCGATCTGCGGGAGGGGGACGAGGCGATCGAAGTGGAGCGCGTTCAGGACAAGGTGGAAATCCAGCTGATGCGGGCTGGCCACTACAGTGTGGCGCGTCGCTATATTGTATATCGTGAAGACCGGACCAAGGCCCGTCGCTTGAGCGGCGAGGTGGAGATGGAAGACGATGCGGAAGCGCCCAAGCTCCGGGTGTTAAACCCAGACGGCAAGCGGGAGCCTTTGGATGCTTCGCACATCCGGACGGAAATGTATGCGGCCTGTGAGGGGCTGGAGGCGTGCGATCCGAAGGACTTGCTGGACGAGATTTATCGGTCGCTTTACGACGATATCAAGCCCGATGATATTGAACGGGCGATGATTCTGGCGACCCGGAGTCGGGTGGAGCAGGACCCGGCCTATGGGACGGTGGCGATGCGGCTGTTGTTGCAGGTGATTTACCGGCACGCCCTGGGGGCGAAGCCGACGGCCATTGAAGTGGATCAGGTCTGTCGGAGTGGGTTCCGCACCTTTATTGAGACAGGGATCGAAGCCCGCCGGTTGGACGAGAAGCTGCTGGACTACGATCTGGACAAGATTGCTGGAGCACTCAAGCCCGAACGGGATCAGGATTTTGGGTATCTGGGCATGCAGACAATCTACGACCGGTATTTGCTGCATGTGAAAGAGCGACGGATCGAGACGCCGCAGTATTTCTGGATGCGGGTGGCGATGGGGTTGGCCTGGGATGAAGGCGAGGAGCGGGAGAGCCGGGCGATAGCGTTTTATGAGATTCTTTCTACGTTTCGGTTTGTGTCGGCCACGCCCACGCTGTTCAATTCGGCCACGCTGCATCCGCAGTTGTCGTCTTGTTATTTGTCGACCACCCAGGACGATCTGGGCCACATTTTCAAAGTGGTGTCGGACAATGCGCGGCTTTCGAAGTGGGCCGGTGGATTGGGGAATGACTGGACGAATGTGCGGGCGACGAATGCGCATATTAAGGGGACGAATGGCAAGAGCCAGGGGGTGATTCCGTTTTTGAAGGTGGTGAACGATACGGCGGTGGCGGTGAACCAGGGCGGCAAGCGCAAAGGGGCGGTGTGTTCGTATCTGGAGACCTGGCATCTGGATATCGAAGATTTTTTGGAATTGCGGAAGAATACGGGGGACGAACGGCGTCGGACGCACGATATGAATACCGCCAACTGGATCCCGGATTTGTTTATGAAGCGGGTGATCGAGAAGGGCTCGTGGACACTGTTCAGCCCGGACGAGGTGCCGGATTTGCACGACTTATACGGCAAGGCGTTTGAAGCCCGCTATTTCGAATATGAGAAGAAGGCAGAGGCCGGCGAGATGAATCAATATCGGCAGGTGGATGCCGTGGATTTGTGGCGGAAGATGCTGTCGATGTTGTTTGAAACCGGGCATCCGTGGATCACGTTTAAGGACCCGTCCAATATTCGTTCCCCTCAAGATCATGCCGGGGTGGTTCACAGCTCCAATCTTTGCACCGAGATTTTGCTGAATACGAGCGATCGGGAAACGGCGGTTTGCAATCTGGGGTCGGTGAATTTTCCGGCGCATACCTCGGAGAGCGGACTGGATCTGGAACTGCTGGCCGATACGATCCATACGGCGATTCGGATGCTGGACAATGTGATTGATACTAATTTCTATCCGACGCCCGAAGCGCAACATTCCAACCAGCGGCACCGACCGATCGGGTTGGGGATTATGGGTTTCCAGGATGCGCTTTATATCCAGCGGATTCCGTATGATTCGGACGAGGCGATTGTGTTTGCCGATGTGAGTATGGAAGCGGTGGCTTATCACGCGATTCTGGCATCCACCCGGCTGGCGGAAGAGCGGGGGACGTATGAGACCTATCCGGGCTCCAAGTGGGACCGGGGGTTGCTGCCCATCGATACGCTGGGCTTGTTGGCCGAGGAACGGGGCGGGTTTATAGAGGTGGACCGGTCGGCGCAACTGGATTGGGAGGTGGTTCGAAAGGCCGTGGCGACACACGGGATGCGGAATTCGAATGTGATGGCGATTGCGCCTACGGCGACGATTTCGAATATTGCCGGGGTGGCCCAGTCGATTGAGCCAACGTATCGCAATTTGTTTGTGAAGGCCAATCTGTCGGGCGATTTCACGGTGTTGAATCCGTATATGGTGGACGATTTGAAGGAACAAGGATTGTGGGACGAGCAGATGGTGGACGATCTGAAGTATTTCGACGGGTCGTTGCAGGAAATTGAACGGGTTCCCGAAGATCTCAAGGCGCTTTATAAGACGGCGTTTGAGGTGGCGCCCTACTGGTTGATTGAGTGTGGCAGCAGGCGGCAGAAGTGGATTGATATGGGTCAGTCGTTGAATCTGTATATTTCCAAGCCCAGCGGCAAGGCCCTGGACGAGATGTATCGGCTGGCCTGGCAGCGGGGGTTGAAGACGACGTATTATCTCCGGTCGCTGGCACCAACGCAAATAGAGAAGTCGACGATAGATATCAACCGGCGCGGCGTGCAGCCGCGGTGGATGCAGTCCCGGTCGGCTTCGAGCGATGTGCAGGTGAATCGGACGGAGGAGACGCCGGAACCGCCTGCTGCGCCCCAAGCGGGTGGAGGGCCGACGCCGGTGGCGTGTGATATTACCGATCCGGATTGTGAGGCGTGTCAGTAGGATCACGGAGGGCCACGGAACCCAGCCCGTTGGCTCCGCCCACACGGAGGGCCACGGAACCCGGCACCGCCCCTTTGTTCGGAACGAAGGGGTACAGAATCAGGTTGGTTGGTATCATCTGCATTGAGGATTGTGGGGTGGGGTGGCCCTTCCCCTGAATAATGCATAAAGATTATATATTTTGGCGCTTCGGGATGCGCTTTGTTCAGTCGTTCCCCGACTCGGGATTCGGGGGTGTTTGAAAGCCGTAGCTGTTTTACCCAGGTTGGCCCTGCCACTCCTCCCCAGGACTTCCCCCAAAAGGGCTTCGCGAGAGAAAGGATGTTGCAATGGCCGAGGTAGATACCATGGTTGTTCCGCAGGAAAATGCCGGGGATGGTGGCGATATGGATGGCGCGGATGATTTGGCTCACCGGTTCAATGTGGACGATAAGCGTCTGTTGAACTGCAAACGGGTGGATGTGAATCAGCTGATGCCGCTGAAGTATGAGTGGGCCTGGGAGCATTATTTGAACGGGTGCGCCAATCACTGGATGCCCACGGAAGTGCCGATGCAGCGAGATATTGAGTTGTGGCGGTCCAATAAGTTGACGGAGGCCGAGCGGACGGTCATTATGCGGAACCTGGGGTTCTTCTCGACGGGCGAGAGCCTGGTGGGGAACAATATTGTACTGGCCATTTTCAAACATATTACGAACTCAGAAGCGCGGCAGTATTTGTTGCGGCAGGCGTTTGAGGAGGCGATTCACACGCATACGTTCCACTATATTGTGGAGTCTCTGGGGCTGGACAGCCGGGAAGTGTTCAATATGTATCACGAGGTGGCCTCGATCAAGGGCAAGGACGATTTTGTGATGGGGCTGACCGAGGGCGTGATGGACCCGAATTTCTCGACGGAGAGTCTGGAGGGGTTGCAGGAGTTTATCAAGAACCTGGTGGGCTTTTATGTGGTGATGGAGGGGATTTTCTTCTACAGCGGGTTTGTGATGATCCTGTCTTTCCACCGGCAGAACCGGATGACAGGGATCGGGGAGCAGTTCCAGTATATTTTGCGGGATGAGACGATTCACCTGAATTTTGGGGTCGATTTGATCAATACGATCAAGGTGGAGAACCCCGAGGTGTGGTCACCCGATTTGCAGAAGGATCTGTATGACATGATCCACGAGGCGGTGGAATACGAAGTGATCTACGCCCGCGACTGTCTGCCCGACGGCGTGCTGGGCCTGAATGCCGATCTGTTCCGGGAATATGTGCAGTTTATCGCCGACCGACGGCTGGAGCGAATCGGACTGAAGTTGGTGTATGGGTCCAAAAACCCGTTCCCGTGGATGGGCGAGACGATTGATATTTGCAAGGAGAAGAATTTTTTCGAAACGCGAGTCACGGAATATACAAGTGCCGGGGCGCTGGTGTGGGACGATTGATGGGGTGACGATGCAGGGTAAGGGATGGGGTGCAGTGAGATGTGAGTGATATTTCGAATCGCGTTTTGAAAGGGGCGGAGGGTCTTCGGATCTTCCGCCTTTTATGTATGAGGGCGGGGTTTTAGGGAGAGAGGGGTGATACAGATCGAAATTTTGGTTCATGAATAGATAGTTAGACGCAGTGCCAGCTAACTCTAAAACAGAGATCGTCCTACCCGAAACTACCACAATCTTCTTGTCTATATCCCTAAACCACACTATTTTTCAGAGTATCAATTCTAACCCCGATCTGGAAGGAAAATTGAAAATTGAAAGCATTTAAAAATTATATAACACATATAAATTCAACATTTAAGCCTTCAAGCGGTAATTTTAGCACAGCTTTGGACTTGTTCGCTGGAGCAGGAGGACTAGCAATAGGATTCGAGGCGCAGGGCTTTAAAACTATTGGGTTTGAAAAAGAGTTTGACTATAGTGAAACTTACAGGAGGAACTTAAAGACGGATTGTTTTCAGACTGAACTAACCACATTCACAGAGTATCCGGAAGCTTCGGTTATTATTGGCGGTCCCCCTTGTCAACCCTTCAGCGTAGGTGGTAACCAAAAAGGGCTTAAAGATTCACGTGATGGATTTCCAGCTTTTATTGCTGCTGTTAAACGAGTTGAGCCAGAATTATTCCTCTTTGAAAATGTCCTTGGTATGATGTATCGTAACAAATGGTATTTGGAACAAATTATCAATGAATTCCAATCGCTTGGTTACATAGTGGATTATGAGCTATTTAATACAGTACACTATAGCGTCCCTCAAAAACGAAATAGAGTAATCGCGGTTGGCCATAAAGGGGGATTTGTCTTTCCAAAACCACTCAATCGGGTTGTTACTGCTGGCGAAGCGTTGGGTGAACTTGCTACTCAAATTCCTCCAGATGCAAAATTCCTAACACCTAGCATGGATGAATATGTAGCCAGGTATGAAAAGGCCTCGAAATGTATTCGACCACGTGACTTACATTTGGATCAGCCCTCAAGAACTGTCACCTGTCGAAATCTGGCGGGTGCAACAGGAGATATGATGCGAATTCGATTGCCAAACGGGGAAAGGCGGCGATTAACCGTAAGAGAGGCGGCAAGATTACAGAGCTTTCCTGATTGGTATGAGTTTTCTGGCAGTGAAACTAGTCAATTTAATCAGGTAGGCAACGCTGTCCCTCCCTTGCTATCATATTATTTGGCAGCCTCGGTAAAAGAATACATGAAATCGAAGGTAAATCGCTTGAGCATAGATGAAATTCATAAACTCAATGCAAAATTCAAGCAACCGGAGCAACTTACTTTATTATAAAGACGATCAATTATGAGCCGCGTTTATTTACTTCATTCGACTCAAGTGCAAACTGTTCATGAAAGAAAAGCTTCATATCGAACGTTTGATGCCAAATCAAAAGAACAACAGAAACTCATCAACGAGGCGATTCATATCTTAGACAGTTTAGGTATTCCAGTTGAGGATAAGTCTGCCCGCAAACTCGAAAGAATGGCGTTAGCATTTTTAGCGCTATGTGATGTAAAAAATAGCGAGGAATGGTCTCTTGCAAAGTCCCTGGACGAAGGATACTCCCTCAGAACAAGAGACATAATAGATTATTTGAACAGGAATTTTGGGGAGAAGA
>JAPUJS010000628.1 GCA_027296045.1 bacterium
CCGAGTCAGGGCCATGTCAGGACGTCCAGCATTCGGGTTGGTGGAGTGCTTTGGTGAGGTAGATGCGGATTTCTTCCCAGGTTTGCTGGCTGCCATCCCGGTTGATGGAGATGCCCCGGGCACGATACTCGCCCCGGCCGGCGTCTTTGTATTGCAGGCGCTTGTAGAGACTGCGGGCAGATCCGTTGTCTGTGGCAACGCAAAGACCGATGTGGGTGTAGCCCCGCTGGCGGGCGATGGCTTCGGCGGTGTCGATGAGCTGGGTGGCAATGCCTTTGAGGCGGTATTCGGGGGCAACGAACAGGGAGGCGATTTCGGGATAAGGTCTGGGTTTTGGCTGGATGGCCGCGTTGTCTCCGCCCTGCCATTGTAATAGGACCTGGCCCACGGGTATACGGCTTTGCCAGGCAATTAGGAAGACCAGTTTACCCCGCTTCTGAAGGCCGAACCGCCGACGGTGGGTGTCGGGGTGGGAGAAGGGGAGGTATTTTAGAAGATCGAGTTCTTCTTCTACGAGGGGGCGAATTTCCGTCATAAGCATTCACCTCTCGATGCTTCAAACGGTGTATATTTGACTTGAGTTTGATATTTTATTATACTTTTATACATAAAAGTATAATAAAATATGCTGCAATGATACTTCAGGACACTTAAACCGTGGATATAGACGCTTTCCAATCCTCTCCATCCGGACGAATTGTGCGTTCTCCTCGAGGTTACTGGGCCTTTGTCCCGCATCTGCTGCCTCCCAAACTCTCTCTAGAGCCGCTGATAAGCCTTGTTTCCGATGCAAGCCTGGCCCTGGGCGAACTTTCTGGCATCGGCACCATGCTCCCCAATCCCTACTTGCTCATCCGCCCTTTCCTCCGGCAGGAAGCGGTTTCTTCGTCCCGCATCGAAGGCACCCGTACCTCCCTGTCCGACCTCTTCCTTTTTGAAACAGGCCAGACCCGCCTGGTCGGCGCTCCAGACGCTCGGGAAGTTCATCAATACGTTCGGGCCCTCGAATATGCACTGGAACGCCTGAATACGCTTCCCATCAGCCTGCGGTTGATCCGGGAAATCCACAATATTCTGATGGAAGACGTCAGGGGTGGACACGCCACACCCGGTGAGTTTCGCACCTCTCAAAACTGGATTGGACCACCCGGTTGCACTCTTCAAAACGCCACCTATGTACCTCCGCCTCCAGACGACCTGATGCCAACCCTGGGTGCCTGGGAAATATTCCTCCACAATCCCGGAGACCTTCCTCTCCTCGTCCAACTCGCCCTCGTCCACTATCAGTTCGAAGCCATCCACCCCTTCCTGGATGGCAACGGACGGGTCGGCCGACTGCTCGTCCCGCTTCTGCTCTGTGAAAAGGGAGTCCTCCCACACCCGATGCTCTACCTCAGCGCCTATTTCGAACGGCATCGAGATGCCTATTACCGATTGCTCTTGAACGTCAGCCGACAGGGCGCCTGGATGGAATGGATCACCTTCTTTGTCCAGGGCGTCCATATCCAGGCTCGAGACGCTGTCTGGAGGGCCAGGCAACTGATCGACTGCCAAAACCGCTACAAAGACCAACTGCAAACCACCCGCTCCTCGGCCATGTTGATCCGCATGGTCGACCACCTCTTCCAATCTCCCACCACCACCGTATCTACCCTGGCCAAGGTCCTGAACATCACTTTCCGCAGCGCTCAGAACAACGTGAACAAACTCGTCGATCTGGGTATTTTAAAAGAAATCACCGGCCGCCGACGCAACCGCATTTATTTGGCGAAAGAAATCCTGACAATCCTCGAAACAGAACAGGTGGAAAATATTTGAAAATGGACTGAATTTATAATATAGTCGGCGTGGGTGTCGAATTCAAGGTGGAAAAGTGCTGTAGGGTTGAAGTATTTTGGACGGATGTTTGGTCTTATCTGAGACCCTCCAATTTCTGAATTTTTTCCAGAGGAGTAACCGTTTTCACATGGGCAACCTTATTCTTATCAAGCATGCTTCACCGGAGCTTGTCCGGGACCGTCCGGCGAAAGATTGGGTGCTCTCGGAAGCCGGGCGTGAAAAATGTGCTTTTCTGGCCGAGGCGCTCAAGCCTTATGATCCAGAAATCTTTGTTGGAAGCGAAGAGCCCAAAGCCGCTGCAACGGCAGAAGTGACGGCCGGGTTGATGGATGTGGGTTGGGAAACGATGGCTGGATTGCATGAACATGAGCGGGCCGGGGTCGGGTATATTCCAGACCAGGCGGTTTTTCACGGCAAGGTGAAGGCCTTTTTTGATCGGCCGGATGAGCTCGTGTTTGGCGAAGAGACGGCCGAGCAGGCTTTGGAGCGATTTCGGGAAGCGGTTGGAAAGGTGTTGGAGCGCTATGAGGGTCGCACTGTTGCGGTTGCGACCCACGGCACGGTCCTTTCGTTGTTTGTTTCGCAGGTTTCGGGTGGCGATCCGTTTGCACTGTGGCAGCGGTTGAACCTGCCTTCTTTTGTGGTGTTGACGGTGCCTGCGTTTGAGCAGATTGCACTTGTGGAGCGGGTGGTTGCCTGATTTTTTGATTGTGACTTTTTTTAATGGCTTGACCAAAAAATCGTTTCGGGCTATATTTGGGTGTTATCGGAAGGTTTATCACGACTCGAACCTCTGTTCGAATAGGAGTTAACTGTAGTTTTCATAAATTGTTACGAGACATTTTCGATGGACTTTAAAAAAGACCATCATCCCTCCAGGAGGCGGCTCAGATGCCCTGGAGGCTAATTTTCGGTCGGCCCATTAGTGGCCAGATTCAAGGTCCGCTACGTGCCCGGTGTCGAGGTTATCTCGATACCGGGCTTTTTTATGTCTATTCTCAAAGGCTTTTCAAGACGGCGCAGGCACACACCGCAGGGTGTGTAAATTCTTTGATTCGTTTTCAAGGTCCACGCGGGCCTCCAGACCCGGTCCGAACGGTCTCCAGTTTATGTGTCTGAATTTTTCGCGGATTTCGGATTTCATTTCTATATTTCGAGAGGGTTGAGATGGAGATGACTGACGAGAAGGAGATCATTTTAAGGGCGCGGGCGGGGGATGGGGAAGCATTTGCACGGTTGTATCAGAAGTATTTTTCCAGGATCTATGGGGTGGTCGCACGTCGTACCCGAGATCGGGAAGAGGTAGAAGATCTGGTGCAGGTGGCGTTTTTGAGGGCCTTTGAAGGGCTGCGCACGTTCCGGGGTGAGTCGGCATTTTCGACCTGGCTGACCCGTATTGCGATGAATGTATGTGTGTCGCATTACGAATCGCGGTGTGTGCGAAATAAATGGCACGAGGTGTTTCAAACGCCCGGGACGATGGCCTGGCTGGCGTGGGACCCGACTCCGTTCGAAGATCCGGAGACGGCGCTTTATGCAAAGGAATGCCGGGATATTGTGCAGACTCGGATTCGGTCGTTGCCGGGACAGTATCAACGGGCGATGTGGTTGCGGTATGTAGAGGATTATTCGTATACGGAGATTGAAACGGCGCTGCAGGTTCCGATGGGGACGGTGAAGACGTGGCTTTACCGGGGACGAGAGTTGCTGGAGGAATCGCTGGAGACGGTGCAGGCGCGATAAATCAGACATGTCGGGGTGCCTGTCGGTGCCCCGACAAACCCTTTATCTGGAGTTTGTATGAGGCAGGCGTGTCTGCTGAGTGCGGCCGAGGAGATGGTTGCGACATTGCCGGAGGGCTATGAGACGGTTTTGGGACGGGAGTTTGAGGGAGGGACGGATCTTTCTGGGGGACAGTGGCAATCACTGGCGATTGCCCGGGCTTATTTGCGGGATGCAGATATCCTGGCGCTGGACGAGCCGACCTCGGCTCTGGATGCACTGGCAGAGCTGGCGGTGTACCGGCAGTTTGCGGATTTGTCGGCGGGTAAGACCGTGCTGTTGATTTCCCACCGGCTGGGCTCTGCTCGGTTGGCGGATCGGATTGTGTTTTTGGAGGGGGGTCGGATTGTGGAGGATGGATCGCATGACGATTTGATGCGTCAGGGGGGGCGGTATGCGGGGATGTTTGCAGTTCAGGCGGGATGGTACGCGTAGACCGGGGCAACTCCATCTCTTCTTCTCTTCTCTTGGATCAAAAGTAGCAACACTTGTGGAACCTTCCCTTCGATGTCTCCCGCAAATCAGGCAGCTTGACCCAGATGCCTGATGGAATCCAAAACCTGCACAATGGTTATTCCTCAAGGTCCTCCAGTATCGTTCGGGCCTCTTCTATGTTTTCCCCCAAGACTTGAATTTCAATTGGACCAAAAGCCTGACCAAGTCCAAGGCCTTGCAGGGTTTCCCCCCGGGTCAGGTAGGGAATATCCGCATCGTCTAAAAGGGACTTTGCAAGGGGAATCAAGAACGGATTGCTCGTTGCTAGAACGGTGACTAGTTGATCAGAATTCTTTGCCATGGTCACATCCCCATCTTGCACTGTTAGCAGTACGCAAAAAAAACACTCGAAAATCAGATGGCCTTCTGCATAAAAAAGATGAAGCTGAAGTGGGAAAAGATACGTGATGGGCTTGCTGTTGCGCCCTTATTCTGTTCCTCTATACTCAAAGACTTGCATGGCCGCTAATGGTTGCCATTTGTGACAGAAGGGAATGTGCCGCAGGCCAAGCGACCGAAGGGAGCGAAGCACAAATGGGCTTGTTAGGCTGCGTGGGATTTCTACGACACTGCTCATGGAAGACTTTTGTACAGGCCGGAATAGATAAACAGAAACACAACTGTATTCGCCAGACCGTGAGCGATATAGGCGGCCCAGATGGAACGGCGGCTCAACAGGTAAAGCCCTCCCAGGACGGCTCCAATCATCCCCGTTTCCAGAACTCCACCAATGCCGGTTCTGATGTGTATGAGACCAAAGAGGATGCTGGAGACGATCACAGCTGCCACCCAGGCTGCTCTACTCATCCCCAGGCAACGAGCCAAGCCCGCTAGGAGGAAACCGCGGAATATCAGCTCTTCCCCAAAACCTGCCGTCGTCCAGGACACGGTCAGATAGATTGCCAAAAGGGAATTGTTGCCCTCTATGCCCTCATAGCTGGAAATGTCTTGCTCCGGAAGTCCAGTCAGTTCCCGGAGTAGTGGATACCCGAACTCTCCAAGAGCAACTATCAGAAGGGCACCGCCGACTCCCATCAGCAGAGTGCTCGACCAACCGTTAGGTGGTTTGACAACCCCCACTACTGCCAGGGATTGGCCCTGCTTCTTAAGGATGAGCCAGATTGCGAGAACCGCTGCCGGGATCCCCCATGGTGGCACCACTTGATCCAACAGAATCGGGGCGCAGCCGACGAGGAGCGCGATTGCACCAGCCACTCTTGATCCTCGCCCAGGAAGTTCAGGCCTTGACTCTTGCATTTCTTCCTCCCATATTCCTTTAACGTCCTGGCGATTTGTGACGACGGCGGAGCGAAGCGGAGCTGCTGTGCCTAAGGCCGAAGGCGCGTAGCGACTAAAGCACAAAACGCCTGTTAGGCGGAGTGCCGGTTTTTGCCATCAGTAAAAGATTAGAGGGCAGTCATCATCTCTCTTGGTTGAAATTCAATGACGTGCTTGCTATGCACTCAACAACGCCTTTGAGACGCGAGCCTGTAGGTCGCTGACTTTGAAGGGTTTCGCTATATGATCATCAACCCCAGTATTATAGGCTTTGTTGGGGATAAATGCTGACTCCTCAAAACTATCCTAAGCTCCACAGTATCATTCATTCCGACCGATCCTCCTGCTGCAATAACAGCATATACCCCTGCTTTTAATCCGAACCCTCCCCCATCTCATCCATCAGCGCATCCAGCGGATATGGACACGGCCTTTTTAATGTCAGCTTTTTTCTTAGCCTGGGCAAAGACTTTTTGAACCGACCGCTCGTGCAGGTTCGTCCTGGTCTGGCACCCGGAAACAGCCAGGGACCTGGTTGGTACCCCCATCGCCGTCCCGGTTATAAGGACCTCCTGTTCACCGACCCAGACGAACTCGTGCACGGTCGGATGGTAAGATAGCGTTTTCCCCCCCGGCTGGGCTCTGCGCGGTTGGCGGATCGGATTGTGTTTTTGGAGGGGGGTCGGTATGCGGAGATGTTTACGATTCAGGCAAGGTGGTATGAATAATGGATATTGGCAAAGATAGGAGGCATTTGGATGACAGATTTTAGCACAAAGCAGCTTCCTGCCGAACGGGATGTTGTGGCACCGGATGGATCTGATGTGCGCGTTTTACTGGAATTGAAAGGTGGCGGCATGGCCCATTTTGAACTGGCGCCGGGCGAGACCTCTGTGGCGGTTGCCCATCGAACCATTGAGGAAATCTGGTATTTTGTGAGCGGGCAGGGAGAGATGTGGCGCAAGCAGGCAGACCGAGAGGAGGTTGTGCGCGTAGAACCGGGCGTGGCAATCACGATCCCTTCAGGCACCCAGTTTCAGTTTCGTTCACAGGGTGAAGAATCGCTTTCGGTCATTGGGGTGACGATGCCGCCCTGGCCGGGAGAGGGGGAAGCGTATGAAGTGGACGGGAAGTGGACGCCAACGGTTCGGTCGGGATGAGGATGGATGTTCTGAAATGCAAGCGGCCTGCTCCAGTGCTGGAGCAGGCCGCTTTTTTATGAATCTGGATCGGGAGACCAGAATTCCAGGAGGTTGCCGTCCAGGTCGTAAAAATAATACGCTTTTGCGTTCATCCATTCAAAGTGGGTTGGGCCATAGACATCGATCTGATGGCTGCGCACGTGGGCAAGAGCGGCATCCAACTGGTCGCAGGGGACTTCCAGGGCAAAATGGATGGGGCCCCATCTTGGACCGTTGCCTTTGGGTGGGCTTCCCTTTTCTTCAAACAATAGGGTGCCTTTGTGAAGTCCAATGAGTTGATTTTCCCCCTGTTCTCCCGCGAAGAACCAGGCCCAACGGTCATCGGGTTCGGTTCGAGGGGCCAGGCCGACCACTTCTCGATAGAAGCGAGCGGCTTTGGGGACGTCTTGCACAATGAGCACGATTTCGGCCAGACCGGTGCTAAACATGGGCGGAATCCCTTTGGTTGAGGCCATCGGCTACGTGGCTTTCACTCCTACTTTTAGGAATAAACGTTGATCTTTTGGGAATCGTCGGTCAGGTATTGAACGAATTCCCATTCGACGCCATTCCCATCAAAGATGTAGGTGCGTTTCCGAAACCATTTTACTCTGCATCTTCGTCTGAATCTTCTGCCGAAAGGTCTTCGCCCCGGTGGAGGCGCAAGGCCAGGTTTGCGGTTTGGCAAAGGGCGCGTGCGGTGGGTGCGTGGGCGGCCAGGTAGCGTGCGGCGCCGACGAGGGTGATTCGGGCGCGTTCTTCGTCGAGTTCTTCGGACTGGGAGAAGGCGGCTTCGAGGGTCTGGAAGGAGTGGAACTCGGCGTCTTCTCGCAGGAGGACATGGCCCAGGCGTTCGAGCAGGGCTTCGCGGGGGTGGCCCAGGGACAGATATCGGTAGACCATTCGACCGGCTTCGTCCACCTGGGCCTGCGTGTCGAGCAGTTCCACGAGGCCGTTGAGGAGTTCATCCGGATTGTCGGACAGTGTTTCGGTTGCCCGTTGTTCGTGGGGGAGTCGGGCGGCCGGTTTGTTGAACCAGCGGTCGAAGTAGAGGGCCATGGCATTGTGGAAGATGCCGCGGGCCAGTTCCAGAGATGGGGCCCGTTTGGCGCACTGGTGCAGGGCGTTGGCGGCCGAGTAGGTATGCAGGACAGCGATCCAGTCGTTGAATTCGTTTTTGATGTGGAACCGGGCGATGCGCACGGCGCCCGCGTAGGTCAGGGTTTGGGTGAGTTGGGTGAGCGTGGCCCCTTCGGCAAAGGCGTTCTTTAAGGCGTCTATGATGGCGTGGGGGTCGTCGCCGAGAAGGGTTTCGGTGAGGGCTTCGGCACCCCCCCAGGTTTTGCCTTCGCCCTGTTTGGAGAGGGATTCCAGCTCGTCAAAAGCGTCGTTGAGCAACGCAACCAGATTGATGGGGCTTTGCCAGCGGTTAAGTTCTTCGCTTCTCTGGGAGCGGGAGAGCACGCCTACCAGGCTGGGCAAAATTTCGTTGGCTTTGTCCCAGCCGATGCGGTCGAGGATTTCGAAGCCTTTGTTGATAAAGTCGAGGACGTGACCGCCGTCGCGGTAGAAGTGGTCGGTGGCAGCGGCAACCATCATGTCGCACATATCGCATGGGGTGGCATCCATTTGAATGGCGGTGAGCAGGGCCCGTTCGGCGCCGTCAGCGTTGCGGACTTCGATGAGGTAGCGGAACCACTCCTTGATGCGTTTCAGGGTCAGGTCTTCGGTTTCTAAGGGGGTGAAGACGATCCGGGGCGAGGCTCCGGCCGTGTCCCGGGCCACGTGGAGGAGGCCCTGATAGAGGGCCAGAATTTTGTCGGGGTCCGATAGTTTTGGCACCACATTGGCCATGCAGGTGAGGATGGTGAGTGCCGGACCCCAACCCTGCTGTCGGCGATAGGCGCCGTAGCGGGTGCCGATTTCTGCGATGTCGTCGCCATTGACCTGGTTGGAACGGAGGGAGATGACGGATTTGGCGATGACGAGGTTGATGTTTTGTTCCAGGCTTTCGGAGAGCCGGCGTTTCCAGTGGGCAACCGGGTCCCGCCCGTTGCTGTGGACGTTGACATAGACCTGTCCATCGTGTATTTCTACTGGATAGGGGCGAACATCGTCGGCAAAGGCGTCAAATGTACAGCCGGAAGCCAGGTCGAAGCGGGCGTGGTGCCAGTGGCAGATGATGATGCCGTTGTGGATGGTGCCCTGGTTCAAGGGGTAGCCCATGTGCGGGCAGCGGTTGTCGACGGCCCGGATGGTGCCTTCGGTATTGGCCAGTGCAATGGAGTGGCCTTCGACGTTGACGGCGATGATGCTGCCTTCGGGGATGTCGTCGACGTGGGCACAGGGGACGAAATCGGTGGTTGTGACGGCCATGGGAGGACCTCCTTATTTAGCGGTTAAAGTTCGCCTCTGATTTCTGTTTTATAAAATAGCGAAGCAAGAGCATCTTCGCATCGTACCTAGGGCCAGAAAGAGACCTGGACTTTGGGACAGGATGTTGTGTTACGTCCGTTCCAGGATCAGCAGGGTGATATCGTCCATCTGGGGCGTTTCTTTTACAAAGGCCATCAGGCCGTCAAGCAGGTGTGCCATCAGGTCGGAGGCGTTTGCAGGCGCTTTGGCAATGGCGGCCTCCAGGCGGGTGTCGGTATAATCTTCGCCCTGATCATTGCGCGCATCGGTCAGACCGTCAGTATAGGTCACCAGGATATCGCCTGGTTCCAGATAGAGGGTTTCATCGGTTTGGTCTACGCCGTCCAGCAGACCCAGGATGAAGCCGCCAGGGGGAAGGCGTTCGGTCTGGCCGGAAGCACGGCGTATAAAGGGCGGGTCGTGTCCGGCGTTGGTGTAGGTTATGGATGGAACCTCCGGGTCCAGGATGGCGTAGAAGGCCGTCAGGAACATGGCTTCGACAGAGGATTCTGTTCGCAGCCTGTTGTTGACAGCCGTTAGCACCGCCGATGGGCTGGATGAACTTCCGGCCTCGGACCGGATCAGGCTGCGGGCCATCGCCATGTAAAGCGCGGCCGGGGCGCCTTTTCCGGAGACGTCTGCCATCACAATGCCCCAGCGCCCGCCGGACAGTGGAAAGACGTCGTAGAAATCTCCGGCCACTTCCCGGGCCGATCGCCAGTCGGCCGCCAGGGTGAATCCCGGGAGGTCTGGCATTTTGGACGGCAGAAGGCTGCGCTGCACGGTTCGGGCCATGTCGAGTTCGGCTTCCAGGCGGGCGCGCTGTTCTTCGGCCACTTCAAACAGGTGGGCCCGCTCCAGGGCGGTTGCCACCTGGGTGCCCACTGCGGTCAGGAGTTGCAGGTCCGCCGCCGTTAAAAACTCCCATTCTTCGGTGGCCACGTTGATCAGCCCCAGAGGTCGACCCTGCGAGAGGAGCGGCACCGTGGCATGAAACATCAGCCCTTCTATGTCTTCGGCAGCATCCGCAGCACGCGGCAGCCGCGTGCACTCCACCACATTCACAGCTCGGGCAAGCCGCCCGTCGCGCAAAAGGTACTGGCAGTGACACCCGGGCGCCTGTCGGAGGAACCGGCAGTCATTCTGTGCCAGGCCTTGTGGCAGCCCACAGCATCCCGCCATCATAAACCCGAGGGGCAAATCCTCTTCCTCCTCATCTATACCGGCAGTGAACAGGCCGGCTTCGGTTTGAAGGAACGCCCAGGCTGTCTTAAGCCCCATCACCTCAACCAGAATTTCCAGCGTTGTATTCAGCAGCGTCTGAATATCAGCAGACTGGTTGAGCCCTTCTGCAATACGATTGAGTGCCCGGAGTCGGGCAACTTCCCGTTCGGTTGGATGCTCCGAAAGGGTCTCCGCCCTGCGTCGAATTTGATTGGAATCCAGCAAAGGCTGGCCGAAGTCCCACTCATCGAACGGCGACTTGTTGACCAGCTCCTGTGCCTGTGCCCAGGCATAGAAGGGTTTGTAGGCTGCGACGGTTGATTGTATCGCAGATGGATTGGCTCCATTGAGCTTCAGGTGCAGCAGGTTGGAGCGGATGTCCACGTCCGTGGGCAGGTTCGGTCTCTGTGCGGTTACCGGACGTCCCGCCCACCAGGCTGCGAGGTCTTGAAGTCTATCCAGGTTTCCGATGTATTCTGTGTCCTGCTCGAATCGATCGATAAATTCGGTCATCTGTCCGGCTCCCGGCTGTTCAGTGTCATGGTGATCCGCGGGTGTTGCGCTCTTTTTGCGATTTATTTCAACTTTACAAGGCCCCTCTGGGCCGCGATGGCGACGGCTTCGGTGCGGTTGCCGGCACCCAGTTTGCCCAAAATGGAGCTGACGTGAAATTTGACGGTGCGCTCGGTGATGGAAAGGCAATCGCCGATTTCTTTGTTTAAGAGGCCCTGGGCGAGGATGCCGAGGACTTCGAGTTCGCGGGGGGTGAGGGCGTCGGGGTCCGTGCGGTTGCCGGTGATGCGGTCGAGGAGTTTGGAGGCCACGAGGGGTTCCAGAAGTGAGCCCCCGGCGTGTACGACGCGGACGGCTTTGAAGACGTCTTCCCGGGGGGCGCCTTTGAGCAGGTAGCCCCGGGCCCCGGCCTGCATGGCCGACAGGATGCGTTCGTCGGTGTCGAAGACGGTGAAGACGATGACCCGGACAGAGGCTTCGGATTCCCGGAGTTTTTGCAGGGTTTCCAGGCCGTCCAGGACGGGCATTTCCAGGTCGAGCAGGATGACGTCGGGCTTTGAATCGGGAAGTTTTTGGAGGAATTCTTCGCCGTTGCTGGCCTGTCCGACGACTTTGAAGTCGGGCTGGGTGCTCAGCATGGCGATCAGGCCGTCGCGAACCACGGGGTGGTCGTCAACCACGAGGATGCGGATGGACTCGCTCATGGGGTCGCCTCCAGAGGAATAATGACTTCGATTCGGGTGCCCTGATCGGGACTGCTTTCGAGTTTGAGCTGGCCTTCGAGGAGGCGGGCGCGTTCGTTCAGGCCCACCAGGCCAAAGCGGTCGTCCGGAATTTGTTCGGGGTCAAAGCCGCAGCCGTCATCCTGGACCCTGAGCCGAATTTTTCGGGGTGTGGCACTGAGGTGGAAGCTGACGGTGTTGGCTTCGGCGTGCTGGATGATGTTGTTGAGTGCTTCCTGGGCGATGCGATAGAGTCCGGATTCGATGCGGACAGGTAAAGGACGGCCGGTGCCGGTGGCTTCGAAGTGGACAGTCAGGTTTTCCCGGGTGGTGGTTTCTTTTGCCAGGGTTTCCAGCGCGCCGGCCAGGGTTTGGCCTTTCAGAGGCGCGGCTCTCAGATCTTGAACCGAGCGGCGGGCTTCTTCCAGGTTGGTGCGTGTGAGTGCAATGGTGTCGTGTACGGCCTGGTGCATGGCTTCTGGATCCCCGCCCACGTCGAGCAGGGCGTCGAGGGTTTCGAGTTTGAGCAGGATGGCGGTGAGTCCCTGTCCCAGGGTGTCGTGGAGTTCTCTGGCAAGGCGATAGCGTTCTTCTACGGCCCCAACGTGGACGCTTTTGTCAAACAGGCGGGCGCGTTCGATGGCAATGCTTAAGAGGTCGCCCACCGTGTTTAAAAGGCGCAGGTCTTCTACAGAAAGTTTGCGCCAGGTGGTACTGGCCACGTTGAGCACACCGATTTTGATATGGTTCTGGCCATATAGCGGGATGGAGGCGTGGTAGAGCAGGCCCTCGGTGCCTTCGATGAGGTCTTTGAGGCGGGAGCAGGTGACAACGTTGACATTGGCGGCCCCTTTGAGGTCGCCTTTTTCGTAGGTGTCCAGGCAATAGCACCAGCCTTCCATGCTGGCGGGGTTTTGGGCCAGGGCAGGGGGCAGGTTTTGGGAGGCGGCCAGGTAGGATTCGCCGGTGTCTTCGGCCATCAGCCAGATCCAGGAGGTGTCCAGATCCAGGAGGGCGGCGACCTGGGAGAGGGCGGTTTGCAGGATCTGGGTGAGATCGGCCGAGCCGTTGAGTTCGCCGGCAATGGCGTTGAGGATGGTGAGTTCGCGGGTGCGTTGTTGGAGTTGGGAGGGTTTGGACATGAGGGTGTTCTCAGGTTGCTGTGGACGCTGCTTCGTGCCTTTTCGTGATCCTATTGGTGTGGTGTGTTGGGTGGATCTGCGGCCCTCTGTGCTTCTCTGCGGCCCTCTCTGATCCCGCTTCAATATACTCAGGGTAAAATCAAATGTAAATCGCCGAATTCATGCCAGAGGTAGCGTTCCTCTAAGGCCTCGGTGTAGGTGGTTTCGAGGTGGCTTCTGCCGGCGAGGGCTTCGAGCATAGAGAGATGGGTGGCTTTGGGTTCGTGGAGGCCGGTGAGCAGGGCGTTGACGGCGCGTAAGGGGCGGTTGGGGGTGATGACGAGGTGGGTCCAGCCTTCGCCGGGGTGGACGATGCCGTTTTTGTCGACGACGGTTTCCAGGGCGCGGACGACGGTGGTGCCCACGGCGATGACCCGATTGCCTGAGGCAGCGGCCAGGTTGATCTGGCGGGCGGTGTCCAGGGGCACGCGGTAGTATTCTTCGTAGGGCGGTTCATGGTCTTCCAGGCTGGCCACGCCGGTGTGAAGGATGAGGGGGACGACGTGAACGCCCCGGGAGATGAGCCGGGTGATGACTTCGGGTGTGAAGGCCCGGCCGGCAGAGGGCATTTCGGCGCTTCCGGGCTCGGTGGCGTAGACGGTTTGATAGTATTCAAGTGGCCACTCCCGAGGGACGTAACCGTAACGGATGGGTTTGCCGTAGCGGTCCAGATAGGATATAACAGGTTCGGACAGGTCCAGGGTGGCAATCCAGAGGCGGATGGGTTCGTCCTTGTCGTGTCGCTGGTCGGAGCGGTAGGGGGTGTGCAGGGTGGCCGTGGCGTTGCCGGGCAGGGAGAGGGTTTCGCCGGGAACGGCTCCGTGGAAGGGCTTGGTGGCAGTTTCGTCGGGTCGGCGGACTTCGACAATCCACAACTCTGCGGGCAGACGGGTGGACAGATGGAGTTCCAGGGGGGTGCCGTCCGAACGGGTGACTTCGAGGGCGGCTTTGAGCGTACCGCTGGTGTTGATGACAACCACGTCACCCGGATCCAGGAATTCGGCCAGGTTTCGGAAGGCGGTGTGCTCGACCCGGTCGGAAGCCCGGTAGGAGACCATCAGGCGCACGTCGTCTCGGGCCATGTTTTTTGCCTCGGGAGGACGATCTGCTTCCAGACTGGCCGGAAGGTGGAAGTCCAGAGGATCGAGATTGGCGATCGGGGTATCGAGCGTCGGGATGATGGCTGTGTGTAAGGTCTGGGTGAGCATGATGGGCCTCCTATCTAACCCCCTGAAGGGAAGGGAACCAAGGGCGGATTTGGAAGTTCAGTCGATGCATCCTATTTATTTTTAACGATGTGGATCAGGCTTCTACAAGGGTTTCAGTGGAAATCGCCCGGGCCTGGTAGCGGCCGCTTTCAAAATTGCCTTCCAGGAGTGCCATCAATCCGGGGACACTGTCTTCGGGAAGGGGGCGGTCGCTGATGTCTTCGCCAGGGAAGGCTTCCTGGTGCATTTGGGTGCGCATGTCTCCGGGATCGACCCAGTAGATGCGAAGGTCGGTGTTTTCGGCGGCCAGGACTGCCGAGACTTGCTCGAGGGCGGCTTTGCTGGAACCATACCCGCCCCAGCCCTCATAGGCTTCGACGGCGGCGTCACTGGTGATGTTGACGATCCGGGCTTCGGGTTTGAGGGTGTGTCGAACGGCTTGAAGGATGCCCAGGGGTGCGATGACATTGGTCCGATAGACCTGTTCTAAAACCCCCAGGGGGTAATCGAATAGCTCGGGTTGGGGGCTGGGGCCCAGGATGCCGGCATTGTTGATGACCGCGTCCAGGCCGCCCAGGGCTTCGGCTGCCTCGGCAAGTGCCTGTCGGTGGACAGGATCGGCGATATTGCCCGGAATGGCGGTTACATCCGTCTGGACGGACAACGTTTCGCGGGCGGTTTCGAGGGCTTCGATGCCCCGGGCGTTGATGAGCAGGTGCCAGCTCTTGCGGGCCAGTTCGTTGGCAAGGGCAAAGCCCAGGCCTCGGGAAGCACCGGTGATCAGAGCAGTCGGGGAATGGGTTGAAACAGTCATGGGAAGCCTCCTTTGGGGTGATTTCTGTTTGTTGACGATTAGAAATTACCATAAAAAAAGGCCTTCCGCATCGGACGGAAGGCCAGAAAGGAGGCTATTTCATGGGACAGGTGTTTGCCTGTCCAAAAGGACAGGCAAGCCGGGTATTTGGGGAAGCGTTCTGATACAGGTGTTCTTTTTCGATGATGATGGGGTTGTGGTCCGGGACGCTTCTCACCGCCTCCCATCCGGGTGACATAGGAGTGGACGGAGCCAGGAGCAAAGTGGTTTCGAGTAGTCTGTTTTTAGCAGGTGGTCATTTATTTCTATGGGTGGGATCATGTTTTCCGGTTTTTGGAAATGTATAATTTAATATAAATATATAATTTTCAATATGTTAAATTCTAAAAGAAAGCTGGAATAGATCTTGCTCCAAAAAATATAGCTTTATGGATTCTGGATTTTGCCGACAAAAAGGATAAGAGCCGGTATGTTCATTTTGCTGGAGAGATTAT
>JAPUJS010000629.1 GCA_027296045.1 bacterium
GAATGGATAAGCGCAGACACGACACACCCTCACTCCTTCCCAAGCCAAACATCCCCCAAAAAAACCGATCACCTCACCTTAACAACAGCCTTGAAGGAGAAGCACTCGCTGCACACAGCGCACTGTCCGATTCGCAACACCGTATAGAACTTCACCTTCACCGGTAGGGCAGAAGCGCACCCACGTCCACCTTCGTACTTTTGCGCTGTGCCTTGGCGCGGCCCCACGCCGAGTAGGGCAGGGCACGGTAGCTGGCGTAGCGTGAGGGGTGGTGGTACTTTTTGCCTACTTTTGAGTCGTTCAAAAAGTAGGTCGCCGAAGGCGGGTAAGGGCAGAAAATTCCCGCCAACCTCCCAAACCAAACTCAAAACACAATGAACACCAACTACCCAGCCCCCAATCCAGAAGTCCTCGAAGCCCAATCCCGCATCTGCACGGGCCCCCATCAATCCCGCCCCCTGGGCAAAAAGCCCGACGACCCCCAGCCCGACCGAATCCTCCACCTCATCCTCGAATCCCTCCAAGGCAACCTCTCACCTCAAGAAACCGTCTCCCCCATTCAGATGGGTGCCTTCTTCACAGCGATGACCTTAAGGCGCAATTTCCCCGAAAAAACAAACTGGAGCCCCGCCGAAACCAGCGCCTTTGAAACCTTTGCTGCAGACCTGAACCAGCACCTGCCCCCCGAACTCCACTTCCTCCTTCACCCCGAACAGATCTATCAAGCCCCCAATAAGCCCGAACAAATCGCCCGAAACGCCCTCCAAACCATCCTCAACGGCCAGCACCTGGACTATGCAACCACGCTCGCCCTGTGTCAGACCATCCTGAACACAGACCTGAACCCCGCCCTGAAAGGCGCTGCATTAATCGGCCAGCGCATGAACCTGGAAACCTACGACGAAGTGAAAGCCTACCTGGATTCCGTCTTTCCGCCCGACCGGGTTCAAACAGTAAACACCCCATCTCTTACCCACTTCGGCGAACCCTACAACGGCTCCACCCGCTACTTTCGCCCCACCCTCTTTATCGCCGCCATTCGGGCTGCCCAGGGCAAACCCACCGTGCTCCATGGCACCGATTTGATGCCCCCCAAATCCGGAATTACCGAAGAACAGATCCTCCAGCACCTCGGTGCACAAACCCACCTATCCCTCGAACGGGCGGCTCACTGCCTCGAACACCCGGACATCGGATTTGCCTACCTCTCCCAACAGACCTTTTCCCCAGGCGCTTACGCCGCCCGAGAACTGCGGGTTCACATTGCCAAACGTCCGCCCTGGTCGGCCACAGAAAAAGCCCAGCGATTCTTCACCTGTCCGGGCACCAACCACATGGTCATCGGGTACTACCACTCCGGATACGAGGACAAATTCCTGCGCATCATGGAAGAATATAAGCTCACCTCCGGCATCGTCGTCAAAGGAGAGGAAGGTACCAGCCACTTCTCACTTCGCCTGGGCAAGCCCTCCGATGCCGAACGAAAAGCCATCAACTATGCCCAGGGATTTCGACAAAATGGCCAGGGGAAAACCTATTTCTCCCAGGATGTAGATCCCGCAGCATTTGGATACACCTATAACCAGAACCCCCGCCTGCCTGAAATCACGCCACAATCCTTTGCCGAAGCCGGCCTGGCTGCTCTTTCCGGCCAAAAAGGACCGGTTTACGACCGCCTCATCCTCAACACCGCCCTCACCGATCACCTGCTCGGCCTCGAACCAGATCCGGATACAGCGCTTCAACTTGCACAAGAAGCCATAGTAAGCGGCCGGGCCCTGAATCGGTTACAGACATACATAAGGGCGACCAATCAAAAATAGCCCCTCCTGGTATTTGACTTTTATCCCAAGTGGCTTCCAGGCTGTCAGATAAGCTTTGACACATCCTCCAAACCCACTCTATATTATCTGGTCTGCAACTATCCATATTTCTTCCCTAAAGGAGCTGCTTTATGGCCAGAAAAATCTTTGCGTATGGCATGGACGGATTGATCACCCCGATGATGAAATATTTCGCCAAAGAAGGCGTACTGCCCACCTTTCAGCGGATGCTCGATGGTGGAACCGTCAATCAAACCCTCCCGTCTTTCCCCGTCTGGACCCCCACAAACTGGGCCACCCTGTCCACCGGTGCCCACACCGGCACCCACAGCGTAACCCGCTGGCGCGTCCAGCTACCCTCCGGAACCCGCATCAACTCCTTCGACGGCCGCGCCAACAATGCCGAGCGCATCTGGAATGCCCTGGAACGCCAGGGACTCAAAGGCGTTGCCGTCCACTACCCGGCCGCCCACCCTTCCGGCGTCCAATCTGGTTTTGTCGTCGACGGCTTCGGACACCCCGGCCACGCCAGCACCGACTATGAAATCGCTGCAGGCCAGGCCTACACCACCACCGCGCAAGAAGAAGAAACCGTCCAGATGGATCACGATGGAACGGCGGTGCGCCGCAAGCAGCGCAGCATCGAACCTATTCCAGCCTTCCAATCCGCCGAAGGTTGGTCCAACCTGCCCAACAGCCAATCGCCCCCTCTCGAATCGGTCATCGAAGTCCACGCCCGCCTCGGGGACGATGTCAACACCTTTTATCTGCTGGCCCTCGATGGAAGCGGCAACGGCTACGACCGGGTACAGATTTATACCGCAAAAGATGGAAACACAAACATCGCGCAATCCTGCCTGGGTGAATGGAGCGACTGGGCAATCGAAACCTTCCAAATCGAAGGCAGAGACCAACGCGCCTCGGTCCGTTTCAAACTGCTCGAACTGAACACAGACGGCTCGGGCCTCAAACTCTACCGCACCCAGGTCACCTACACCGATGGTTTCACCTACCCCGACGAACTGGCCGCAGAACTCATTGACCGCTTTGGCCCCTATCAAGAGCACGCCTCAATGACCCCCTATACATCCGGCATGACCGATTTCGACACCGCCCTCGAAGAATGCGAATACCAGGGCCTCTGGTTTGCCGATGTGGCCAATTACATCCTCCACGAAAAAGACTGCAACCTCTTCTACTGCCACTGGCACCTCTACGACTACCTCAACCACATTCACCTCAACGATGTAGACCCCGTCTGTCCCGGCTATGACCCGAACACGGCCGACGAAGCCCTGGACCTCTTCCGCAAAGCTTATATCGTAGGCGACCGGGTCCTCCAACGCATCTGGGACGCTGCCGATTCGGAAACCTACGTGGGCGTGCTGGCCGACCACGGCGCTTCTCCGGACGTGCGCATTGCCAACATCCGTCTGTTCCTCCACGAACAGGGATTCACAGCCCTGAAAGAAGGTGCTACGGGCGTCGAGGAAGACCAGGTCCTGGAAAAAGATATCGACTGGGAAAACACCACAGCCTACATGAAAGATGACAAAGGGTTCGACATCTTCATCCACGCCGAACCCGGACCCAAATTTGATGAAATCGAACGCAAACTTTTGCTGACCCTCCGCACCTGGGTCGATGAACAAGTGGGCCGCAACCCCATTGCCATTGCCCTGCCCAACCGGGACGCCTATCTCCTGGGCCAGTGGGGAGACCAGTGCGGCGATGTCATCTTTGCCTGGGAACACGGCTATGTCAGCGGCTACTACGGCCAGTGGAAAAGCATTGTCGGCGGCGGATCGGTCGGTGCCCCCGAAGTCTTCGGCGCCCACCACGGCGGCTTTATTCCCACCCAGAGCGACATCTCCTCCAGCTACGGCTCCTTCTTCCTGGCAGGCCCCGGACTCAAAAAAGGCTACGAACGCCCCACCGATAAATTGGGCTATATCCATGCCGCCGATGTCGTGCCTACCCTGTGTCACATCTTGGACATCGATCCACCGGCACAAACCCAGGGTGCGATTGCCTACGACCTTTTCGAAGGCCATGAAATGGTCCGAGAACGGGAAGGGTAAAATCCATCCCAGGCTGGCCGATACACAAGAAATCAAGCAGGAAAAACAGAATGCCCCAAATGACGGGAAGTCGATTTATTGCAGAAACATTCAAAGCCGATGGGATCACCCACATCTTTTTTATGCCCGTGATTGCCCCCAGGGCCTGGATTCCTGGATAAGCGAACAAATGGAGACGAAATGGAACTTGCAAAACACAACGATGAATTTTTAGAAGGTCTAAACAATCCCAAGCGAGAAGAGCGTGCCCGCTCCTTGCTCGATCTCATCGAGCTAAAAACCTTCGACCTCGACCTCGCAGCCTGGTGTGTATCCCTCGTTTCCCGAGGTGCTTCTTATATCACCGGGTCCGGTCCCGGCGGTGTCGGCAAAACCACCACGATGCGCTCCCTGCTCAGTTTCGTTCCGGGCAACCTGCGCTTTGCCCTGGCCCTGCCGGGAGAAATCACAACCATTGGCGACACACCGCATTGTGTGCTCACCAACGAGCTCAGTGACCACCGCCCTCCCACCTACCTTTGGGATCAGGATGCGCGGGACTTTCTCGCACTTTCAGAAAAGGGCCATCAACTGGTAGGCAACGTCCATGCCGACGATCTGGACGAAGTGCACGGTCAAATCGTCACAACCAACAACGTTCCGGAGTCCCAGTTTCGATCCATCAACCTCTTTGTCTTCATCTGTCTGGAAGGCGGCAATCCCCCGGACGGAAAACGGGTCAAAGACACAACGACAAGACGTGTTATTAACAAAATCTTCTATTCGGATGGCACGGCAAGCCACGAATCTGTCTACACCCCCGAAGACGGCTTACAGTCTAATGCACCGCACGACCAGGAACATGAAAAACAGTGCCGGTCCTTCCTCGAAGAAGCATTGAACGGCCCGGAGCGAACCCTTGCAGGCGTGCGTCATCGCTTCCTGGAGTGGAAACAACAAAATGCATAACATCCTGACCCAGGGCGAAATCCATTCCTGCCATGTCAGGTAAACCCAAATAAAATGCCCGTTGGAGGTAGAGATCCAACGGGCATTTTATTCACCTGTAAAAAAACCGGTATTAAGAAAAGCCAGTAGTTTCCAACGGTTGCCCAACCGGATAAACGGCTTTATATTGCACACAACTTTCCAAAATTGCACCCTGCTACAGGAGGCGTCATGCCCGAAGAAAAATCCGAGAAAAAACCGGAGCAGGACAACACCCTGACCTATAAAGGCAACACCACCAAACACCACATCACCTTCGCCCGTTCCACCCGACTTGCCTACACGGCCATTGCCGACTGGGTTTTGTTGCGGAAAAGAGAAAAACCCATCGCCCGTATGTTCCACGTCGCCTACCTGGCCGACCGCCGGACTGCCGGACGCCCCATCACCTTCGTATTCAATGGGGGCCCTGGTGCGGCCTCTGCCTATCTGCACATGGGTGCTCTGGGTCCGCGTCGGGCAGTCTTCCATGCCGATGGCACCCTCCAGAAACCGCCCACCCGCCTCCTCAACAATCGGGAAAGCTGGCTCCGTTTCACCGACCTGGTCTTCATCGACCCCATCGGTACAGGATTCAGCCGAACCATCGATAAAAAGGACACTGCTCCAAAAAAAGAGGGCGAAAAAAAAGAAGCTGAAAGCGGCGAACCAAAAGAAAACACCGAGTTCTGGGAGCTGGACCGCGACCTCGAATCCCTCGGTGAATTTATCCAGAAATTCCTCTCCAAACACCACCGCTGGACCGCTCCTGTCTTCATTGTCGGCGAAAGCTACGGCGGTTTCCGAGTCGCCAAGCTCGCCCGAACCCTCCAGGAAAGCTACGGCGTCGGTCTCAACGGCGCCATCCTCATCTCCCCGGTGATCGAATTCGCATCCCTGTTGGGCTCCGATTACAATCTCGTCCACTGGATTGAATTATTCCCCTCACTTGCCGCCACCGCGTGGGTGCAGGACCGGGGCTACAAACCCAAAAATGAGATCACACTGGAAAATTACCTGAAATTGGCTGAAACCTTTTCCCAGAACGAGTTGCTGACCCTGCTGGGCCAGGGTGCAGCCATGGACACGCGGCGCAGGTCCCGAATTTTCCGGCAAATGGCCAGACTAATCGGCCTGTCCCCGGACCTCGTCGACCGATGTGCCGGGCGTATAGACCACTACATTTTCGCTCGAGAGCTATTGCGAGACCAACGCCTGTATTGCGGCCTCTACGACGCCTCCCTCACAGCCATCGACCCCTTCCCGGACCGCAATTATTATGAAGGACCCGACCCCACCCTGGCCGCGATTGACCGCATCTTCCAGGCCGCCATCAATTCCCAGCTTCGACAAACACTGGGCGTCGACACCGAACTGGACTACGAACTCTTGAGTTACAAAGTCAACCGAGCCTGGCACTCCAAACACGATGCAAGCCTCTTCCGAGGTGCCATCGGAGCAATGGACGACCTGCGCTACGGCATGGTCCTCAATCCCTACATGAAAGTCTGCATTGCCCACGGCTATTTTGACCTCGTCACCCCTTACTTTTCTTCTCACCGCCTGATCGAACTGATGAAGCTCGACGACACGCTACGCCCCAACTTGAGCACCCAGATCTATCTCGGAGGCCACATGTTCTATACCTGGGAAGCCTCTCGAAAAGCCTTTGCCAAATCCATGGAATTGTTGTACAAAGAAGCCACTACTTAAATCAAGTTCCAGGTTCCAGATTCCAGGTCCTCCCATCTCCGTGAGGGCAGAGATCAACTTGAAACCTGGAACTTAACCAGACAAGGAGACTTCCCGTGGCAGACAAAACGCCGCAAGAGATACTCACAGCATTGGAAAAATTCGACACTCCGTCCATCACCAACGTCGTTGCTACCTATCCCAACAACCCGCTTTGCCTGGGGCTTTACAACCCCTGGACCGAAAACTGGTATACCGACACCTCCATCAAGTGCATGTATCCCGAACTCGGCCCCCGGTGTGGGTATGCCGTTACCTGCGTCTACCGCCTGCCGGACCCTGGTTTCAAACGCCTCTCCTTCATGGATGTGCTCGAAGCCCTGGACGCCTCTCCCCACCCAACCATCCTGGTTTTCCAGCAGAAATTCCCACCCGAAATCGCCAACAAAGTCGGCCTGGCCGGCGGCAACATGACCACCGCAATGAAAGCCCTCGGATGCATCGGCGCAATTTCAAATGGTCCCTCGCGCGACATCGACGAAATTCGCCCCATGGAATTTCAGTATATGCTCAGCGGCATCACCCCCGGCCACGGCGGACAAGAAATCCAGGCCGTCAACACCCCCGTTTCGGTAGCCGGAATGGACGTCTCGCCCGGCGAAATCATTCACATGGATGAAAACGGTGCCTGCAAATTTCCCGCCGACAAAGCCGAAGCCGTGCTCGACAATGTCACCCAGCTTGTCGCAGGCGAAGCCGAACACCAGGCCAAAGTTTCCAAAGCCACTTCCGCCGCCGAACTCCGCGCCATCTTCAGTGGCAGAGAATATGGAGACGAGAAGGACAAAAAATAGCCTTTCGCAATCCAACACAAAAAGCCGCAATCGCACCAAAATCGCGATTGCGGCTCTGCTTTGTACGGCCACGTATCTCAGGTATTCAAATCTTCCACCTATCTCACCTTGCCTGACGGTCCCTTTCCCACAAGTGGGAGAGGGTGCATCGTGGCGCGTTCCAGATCTCGATAACAGGGCGAGGGTCCTACTGATAAATCTGTGAATCCTGCCAGAAAGTCGCCCACGCAAACCAGAACGCATTGTGCGCCGGAACCTGTGTCAACCGCTTCCCCTGTAAGGGCCCGGCAACCGCTTCTCCCCGCATATTCCACTGCGATCCCGTCTCCTGATCCCGCAACATAAACGGCAGACCATCGGTCGCATCGATCCGTTCCAGCGTCAACACCTGCCCATCCACCTCCCGAAAATACGGCACAGCCATCCGGTCAGGCATATAAAACACCACGGCCAGCGGATTGCCGGCAACCACATCGTTCACAACCCCTTCCACCTGAGCAGCCAAAACCGAAAACGGATACCCCTTGGCCGTCTCGCCAAACCGCACCCCCAGAGTCAACTCTTTGGGCGGAAATACCTCTCCAATTGGATTGCTGCCCGTTGAGGGGAAAATCCGAAACATGGGACTTGCATTGGGAGATCGATATCCGCCATAGGGATACGACCGGTACTGGCCCGGACTAAAAATACCCGTAAATCCGCCCACGACCTGCGTTTCTGGATACAACTGCTTCCACATCCGCCAGGTCGTCTCCACCACAGGCAACAGTTCCAATTCCTGATTGAGCCGGGGCTCATTGATCCCCTTATGGATCATTTGGGGATACAGCGTCTTGTCATCCCGTCGATCGTACATAATCAGGTTGTTGTTAAACAGCAATCCAGATACACCGCAGGTCAGCCGACTGCCATCGGCATCCAACCCGTTGAATACCAGCCCCGTCCCGGTCAGCGGACAAAAACTCACCACAATCGGCTGTCCACCCACCACATCGTTCACAATCTCATGGTGCCAGCCAATATTGTGCGGATAGGCCACCGCCTCTCCATGGATCACGACCCCCATCACCAGATCCACATCCCGTAAATAGTCCGCCTCCGAACTCCCGGCAGGCACCCGCACCGGATCTGTCAGGGCCGGGATCCCATCCTTGGGTACCCCGCCGCTCTCAATCCGGTTGTAAGGAAACGTACCTGGATCCAGGAAATTCTTCTCATCCGAACTGCGCCGACCCTGCCCGGGCAGGTCAAATGGACCGGTAGGATCGGATCTACAGGCTGTCAGCCCCACTGCCAGAACGACAACAAACAACCATTTCACATACCGGATCATAGGTCCTCCTATTGTAAAGGTTAGAAGCAACCACCGGCTGTAAACGAAAAAATGGCTGCAATGTATGTACCGTTATTGCTCGATTTCTTAAATTAAATATAAATTATTAATATATAAATTTTTACGCACGATAAAGTCATCTCAAACCGGGCGCAATGCTCTGCTATTTACGTTCAAGCCTGTTAAAAACGTGAGAAAAAAAAGAAATCCCGGATCAAAGATCCGGGACAACAGGATAAACATATCGCGGTCATTCCACAGCCCTAAACCGTATCCCCACTTCCCCCATCGATATTCACCGAAGCCCCGGTGATAAACGCCGCCCGTTCCGACCCCAGGAATGCCACCAGATCGGCAACCTCGCTGGCCTCGCCCATCCGGCCCAGCGGAACCCCCTTCCCGTGTTCCACACACCAGTCCTCATAACTCGTTGCAGACCCCGATGCCTCCCACGCTCGAACCCCCTGAGCAGACTTGATATGGGTCAGACACACCGTATTCACCCGAATCCCGTGTTGCGCCATATCCTTCGATAAAGCTTTGGTAAACGCAATCCCTGCCGCCCGGCTCACCGATGTTGGCACCGAATTCGCCCCTGGCGCCTTGCCCCCTGGATGGGTGATATTAATAATAGCCCCGCGACCCCTCTCTTTCATCTGCGGAATCACAAGCCGGGAACACCGAACCGCCGCCCAGAATTTGAGAGCAAAATCCCCCTGCCAGATCTCCTCGGTTGCCTCTTCAAAATAATGCCCCTCCGAACGTCCCGCGTTGTTCACCAGAATATCTACCCCGCCAAATGCGTCCGTCACAGCGCCCAAAAACCGGGCCAGGTCTTCCTGTTGGGTCACATCTGCCTGCACAGCCAGCACCTGTCCATCGGTGGCCCCCCGGATCTCTTCGGCCGCAGCTTCCAGCACATCCTGTCGCCGTGCACAAATCCCCACCCGACACCCTTCTTCTGCCAGCTTCAGCGCAATCGCCTTCCCGATCCCTTCACTCCCACCCGTAACAACCGCAACCTGTCCTTCCAGATTCAATTCCAGCATGGCCCGATCTCCTCAAAAGTTTGTCAAACCGGCATCGTCCGTCCTTGATGCTGGCGTCCCACATTCGCCCCTTCTTCTCCTGTCCGGCTCGAACCAATCCGAACGCCATCCTCAATCATCTCCACCACATTATCCGTATTCACCCCGTTCAGGAAAAATACCCCGGCATCGTCGCAAGCAGCCTTGATGCGGGTCCGGGCGGCAACCATCTCATCCGGATAGGGCGGATCGTGCCGCCAGGGATGTCCAAACGCCATTCCCATATCGCCCGGCCCCCACTCGGCAAAGGAAATTCCAGGCACAGCAGCGCTTCCTTCCGCATTTTCCAGGGCACGTCTGTTTTCGATCTTGAGCCCCAGCATAATCTCCCCTTCGGGATTCAATGGCCACACGTCTGCCTTCTTCAAATATTCGTCTGTAGACACCCCCCAGGCATTTGCCGCGCTCCCCTGACCTCCCGAACCCCGTCGTCCCACATCCAACCCCTCCCCAACTCCGACGGTGTGGAACGGATACCGACACGACTCGACAAAAGCCGTCACCGCTTCGGGTGTTTCGGCGTGGACCAGCAAAATACCGTGCACGCCCCGGGCAAGTACCTGTTTAAACATCCACGCATTCGCCCGAATCGTCGCTTCGCTCCCGCCATCCACCGGCAAATCCACAAAAACCGC
>JAPUJS010000063.1 GCA_027296045.1 bacterium
TCGAGTGGCGGGCGAGTCAGCAGGGCAGAAAGGCGAAAGATGCACACAGGTAGGCAAGATTTGGACACCGGCGCATTTGGCGTTTTCACAAGTTGTTGATAATACACCGCCTTGGTGCAAAGGTGCCTACTTCAAGCAGACGGAGGGACACTGTTTTTAGATGAAATTGGAGACGCTCCGGGTTCGTTACAGGCCAAGATGCTCCGTGTGCTGGATCGCGGAGAATTCTGCCGTATCGGTGGACGGACGCTGGTGCGGACAGATGTGCGGGTGATTGCTGCGACCCATATCGATCTGGAATCCCTGGTGGATGCAGAAATGTGGTGCTACTTGCGGTGGGTGGCAATCGAGGGAGAGCCTGCGAATTGCTTGGCATCACGCGGCCGACATTGCGTCGAAAAATGCGTCGATAGGAGATGAAAGATGTAGAAAAGCAAGCAATTCTGTCTTGACTTCCTGAAAGGCAAAGCCCATAATAGGGCGACACGCTAGTAGAAAAACGACCTTTGAGGAGGGGGCATGGGTTTTCTGATTGATCTGGTTTGCACCAAAAGTGGAAAGACGTATTCAAAGGATGAACTTTGGAATCTGAGTGAAGAAGGGGCGCCCCTATTTGCCAGATATGATCTGGAGCAAGTAACTCAGGCGTTAAAAAAAGAAGATCTTGCTACGCGGATGCCGACTATGTGGCGATATGTCGAGGTTTTACCAGTAGAAGATCCGAAGTTCCAAGTCAGTTTGGGAGAGGGGTTCACGCCCCTTTTGCAGGCAGCCACACTCGGCAAAAAGCTGGGGATTCCCAGACTTTTTGTCAAAGATGAAGGGGGGAATCCCACCGGCTCTTTTAAAGCACGAGGGATGTCTGTCGCCATTTCCAAAGCAATGGAGTTAGGGGCAAAGGCGATTGCGATTCCTTCTGCTGGGAATGCCGGAGGTGCGGCTGCCGCATATGCTGCTCGGGCAGGATTACCCGCTTATGTTTTTATGCCCAAGGATGTGCCCCGAGCAAATTATGTGGAATGTCAGGTTTTGGGGGCACACGTCGAGTTGGTGGATGGTTTGATCTCGGACTGCGGTCGGGTCGTTGCAGAACGAAAAGAAGCCGAAGGCTGGTTTGATATTTCTACCCTGAAAGAGCCTTATCGTGTCGAAGGAAAGAAGACAATGGGGTATGAACTGGCCGAACAATTTGACTGGTCGTTGCCCGAAGTGGTGATTTACCCGACCGGGGGGGGGACGGGTTTAATTGGCATGTGGAAGGCCTTTGATGAAATGGAGCAGATGGGGTGGATCGGATCAGAACGCCCTCGTATGGTCTCGGTTCAAGCAGAAGGTTGTGCGCCGATTGTGCGTGCCTTTGAGGCAGGAGAGGAATCGGCAACGCCCTGGGAGGGGGCCCAAACGGTTGCGGCCGGATTGCGGGTGCCTGCGGCAGTGGGTGATTTCTTGATGTTGCGTGCCATCCGGGAAAGCAAGGGGTGTGCGATCGCCGTTTCCGACGAGGAACTGATGGCCTGCACGTCGGAATTAGGATCGGCTGTGGGAATATTTGCAGCACCGGAAGGGGCTGCGACCCTGGCGGGTCTAAAACGCTTGGTTGAACAGGGGTGGGTGTCGGAAACAGATCGGGTGGTACTGTTTAATACCGGTACAGGACTGAAATACATAGATCTATTCTCGGAGAGGGAATGAACCTGGATGATCTGGGTCGTCCCCTGGCCCTTGTGTTGTCTTATTTGTCCGTTCAAGCCCGAAGCCGTTTGCTTCAGGTTTTGCCTGGGGTTTTGCGTGGTGGGGTCGAAGAGCAACTGGCCCATTTAGAGGATCTTTCACGGGACCAGATGGGGTTTGTGGAGCAGGTTTTGCAAACAGATCTGGAAGCCATCTTTGAGTCGGAAACCGAAACCCGCACGTGGGCAGAAGCCTCGCCCTTGCGGGTTTCGGATCTTTTGGCCCTGGTGTTCCGGCAGGGCACATCCCCGCAAGCAGCGGGTATTTTGCTTGGCCTGCCGCCTCTTCTTCAAGGGGAGATTCTACACAAGATCGCAGCCCAAAACTGGGAGGTGCTAGAGCGACGACTGGGGCGGGGCGAATTGGCATTTTTGAAGACATTGGAAAGTGCCTGGGAACGGCCGGTCCGGATGGCGGATCCTGTATTTGTGGCAGACCTGCTGCGTCATATCCCTGCACCGGGTGCTATTCGCCGATTGCTCACCGAACTGTATGATCTGGATCCGGATTCCACAGGGGTCGTGCAAGACCTGCTGTATGGATTTAACGACCTGGTGCAACTCACCGATCGAGAATTGCAGTCTGTGCTTACGGGTGTGGACCATTGGGATCTTGTCCTGGCTTTACGCCCGGCTCCCCTGGGGGTTCGGCGAAAAGTAGAGGCAAATATTTCGGAGCGCCGTGCCGCAATCCTGGCAGAGGATGAAGGGGCTTTGGAGGAGGTGGACGATGAACAGGTTCGGATGGTCCAGCATCAGATTGTGGAGCGGGCGAGATCCTTGTACGAATCGGGAAGGGTGTTGACATATTTTGGCTCGATTGCATTTGTAGAGACATCGGATATCCCCGAAACACAACCAGAACCGCCTACGGGACAATCGTCTGAGCCGCTGGAAGCAAGAGAAAAACCCACCTCTTCCCGGCGATATCTTCTGGGTGCGGCGGTGGGCGGCGGGTGTTTGGTGGTGGCTGTGATGGCCATGATCTGGTTTATGGAGGGACGATCCAGACGGACTTCCTCCAGGGTTCGTTCTGCAGGCTTGGCGGATGTGGCAAATGAAGCGGTTGTGGAGAAACCGTTTGAAGGCAAAAAAGGTTTCCGAGGGGGCACAAAGGCGGCTCTTGTAGAAGGACGGGCACTTTTGATGAGTGGGAAAGGGGTCCAATTTGTAGAGGCCAAATCTGTCAGATCTGGCGATCAGGTCCAAACCGAAGCCAATAGTCGGGCGGCGATACGTCTTCAGGGCGATGTAGGACAGATTCAGATGGAGGCCAATTCCTCGCTTCAGGTTGGCGAAGCAGGGCAGGAGAGCAACGGGTCTCCCCAATTGCATCTACGGGTTGGAAACATCTGGGTACGTGTTTTGGACCCTGCATTGGAGGTGACTTCGCCTATTGCCAGCATGACCGCTTCGGAAGGGACACTTTACCATTTACGCATTACGCTGGATGCGACGACGACCCTTGCGGTTCACGAAGGAACTGTCTGGCTCAGATCGAAGGTAGAGGGAGAAGAGCAATTTTTGGTGATTGGAGAGGGGGAACAGGTCGAAATTGAGCCTTCTGGAGGCATTACACAGGGTGTCCATGGCCAGAAATCGGGATGGTTAAACCTCTTTTAAGTTTTAGCGGAACCCTTGAACACTGTAGATGGAACAGGTTTCTGCCGATGTTTGAAAAAGGAGGTATCGATATGTTGCACATTCGAAAGTTGGTTTTGGTCCTGGGCGTGTTGCTCTTGTGTGTCCAGGAAGTGGGCGGGGCCAGAGAGGTGGTATTTGGGCTGGATTCGGTCACGATCACCGGGGTGTTCGATCCCAACGCCTGGTCACAGCGCCTGTTGCTGGTTTCGGGCAGCCTGAAGTTAACGGGGGGATATCCTCAGGGAAATGTCTGGGAAACGGTTACGTTTGTGCCGCAACGGCCCGCAGCACCCCGTTCGGATCACGGGATTTTTCGGGCGGGTGGAAATCGGATTCAATTTTATTCTTTTCTGACGTTTTCTACATTTTATGGCACGGTGACCAATAATGGCGAAAAGATTGTGATCGAACGGTTTAATAACGCAGGACAAAAGCAGATGGAGGTCTGGACTTTTGAGCGTTAGCAGAAGGTGGCTTGAGCACAAAGATCTTTGTATATTATTTAAAACCGGAATGTCACCTGATGGAGGAGAATTGCTCCTATGATTAAACAGCAGATCGGTTCCTACCAGAGTTTTGTCCTTGAGCCTGATGATATGGTGGTGGTCATGGGAAACCTGGAGGCGCACAGGGAATTCCTGCAATCGTTCGGGTTTGAAGAACACCCTGAAACCAAAGAGTTTGTGGGGAAGGGCGCCTATTTGTATGCTATGTCTCCGGAGGATTATTTTCAACGGTTTGGCAAAGGGACGGTCGAGAAACCCGATTTGACCGCTCAGGCAACCGATGGGAATGCTTTCTATCAGATTGACGGATTGCCTCTGGCCGAACAAGGCACAGATGGGCAGGACAAAATTGTTAAGATCTATGCCCTGGATTTTGAAACCCGAACGTTTATTGAAGAGGGCGTGGCGAAGTTCAGGGTAGGATAGATGGGCACATCTGAATGGAGAGAAAAGGCACCCGTGTGGGTGCCTTTTTTTATGTTTGGAAGAGGCGCATGGCGTGGTCTGCGGCCGAATATCCGCTTCTTACGGCTCCCTCAATTGTGGACGGCAATCCTGTATTGGTCCAGTCTCCGGCCAAAAAAAGGTTTGGGTGATCGGTTTGCACGTCCGGGGCGGGCGTGCCGACTGGCAATGAAAAAGTTGCTCTTTTCTCCCGGATCACGCGGGCATGGAGCAATTCAACATTCTGGGCCTTGGGCAGAGTGGCACGAAGGTCTTTCAACGCAAGATCGATCAGTTCTGTATCTGAAAAATGCATCAAATGCCTGGCCGCACTTGCCACCAGGACAAGGTGGCAGGCCTGATTTTGATCGCGGGACAATCTCGGTTTGTTAAAAATCCACTCCATATCTGTGCCCAGGAGTCCCAGAAAGGGGAGATCCAGAATGGAGGAGTTCAGCCAGAGGTTGATGGAGAGAATCGGGGAGGGTGTGTAGTGGGAAAGGGTGGTGAGCAGATCCGGAAAGGGATGATTGGCCAGCAAGCGGGCAAGAGCAGGCGGCGGGATTGTACAGATGCAGGCGTTGGCCTGTACGGATTCGTCTGGTTTGATGTGCAGCCGAAGCGTGTTATCGGGTGAAAATACCAATCCGTTTACCGTTGCCCCTGTGCGTACAGATCCGCTGTGCTTTTCGATGAATCGTTGGGCATGGTGGGTATATAGCGTACTGAGGCCTACCTGAGCATAGCCCATTCGGGCCCCATTGGGGGGGCCAAAGAAAGCTTCTCGTAGCACGGCAATCAGGTGATGTGCAGGTGCATTTTGGGGGTATTCATTTAAGACGGCAATACAAAGGGGATCCCAAAACGCCTGCCGAATCTGAGGGGACTGATAACACTGGTTCAGCCAGGTCTCGACGGTCAGCGGTTGAGCCGGGGGGGTCTTCAGGTGGGGCTTGATGTGCCGGAGACGGAGGAGGTCGGCCGTGGTGATTGCCTGAAATCGGAGAAAGCCCAGCAAAAGATGGAAAGGAGAAGGGAGGGAGGGAAAGGCCAGGCGCGAAAGACCGTCTTGCGGGTGCGAAAAATCGATTTGGAAACGATCTTGAAAATGGAGTCGGTCGGCCGTGCCAATGCGTTGAAGAAAGTCGATTGTGCTGTGATAACACCCCATGAAAAGGTGCTGGCCGTTGTCCACTGTGTCCCCCGTTGTGCGATCTGTAAAGGAGTATGCCCGACCACCGAGGTGTTTTCGTCCTTCCAGAAGGGTGACGCGGACCCCCTTTTCGGCCAATCGAACAGCAGCAGAGAGGCCGGCAAATCCGCCCCCGATAATGGCAACATGCTTCATGTTGGAGAGAAAAACCGGCTTTTCAGCCAAATGGAGAGTGCAAGGGTGAATTTCGACCGGTTGCTCAATCGGATTGGGGCGTCGAAAATATTGTACTTGGCTTCTTCGATTTGGGACAACAGCCGGGCATAAATGGTGCCCATAATATCTGCCGAGAACATGCCCCGGCGATCTTCTTTGGGCAGCAGGCTTGCCGCTTTTTCATAGTATTCTCGAGCACGACGGCACTGGAAAGCCATCAGGTCGATAAAAGCGGTGTTATAGGTGGCGGCGTGCAAATCTTTCTCGGAATATTGGAAGCGATCCAGGTCTTCGGCGGGCAAGTAGATCCGGTTTTGCTGGAAATCTGTCTGAACATCTCTCAGAATATTGGTCAATTGCAGCGCAAGGCCCAGGTTGATGGCATACTCTTTGGTCGCAGGGTTCTGGTATTCGAAAATTTCGATGCAGATCAAGCCGATCGCCGATGCGACCCGGTAGCAGTATTGATACAGGTCGTCAAATGTCTGGTATCGATTTCTGGTCAGGTCCATTTCCACCCCCTCGATGAGATGGAGGAAATGCTCTTGCGGAATGGGGAATTTCTGGAGGGTCGCCTGGAGGTTCAGGGCAATCGGATGGGAAGGCGTTCCATTGTAGCAGGCCAGGAGCTCCTGGCGCCAGGCCTGAAGCGCTTGTATCGCTTTTTCCGGTGCTTCCGATTCGTCCACCAGATCGTCGGTATACCGGCTGAAGGCATAGGCAGCGAAGATGGCTTCGCGTTTTTCTTTGGGCAGAAACAGGAAGGCATAATAGAAATTGGACCGGGATTTTCGGACCAGGCCGGCGCAGTAGGATTTGAAGTTCATGGCTATTTCCAAAAAAACGGCAGGATGGCATAAAGAAGAAGTCGGGGGAGGTCACCCTTTTGGATGGTGGGGCGGTGCTCGAAAATGTCGTAGCGATTGCGCCGTATTTTTTTCAGGATTTCCATGCCGCCCA
>JAPUJS010000630.1 GCA_027296045.1 bacterium
GGCAGCGCTTCACCTCACCTCCGACGGGCGCAGTCAGGCCCTGCACGTGATTCGGGTGCACCGTCTTTGGGAACACTATCTTGCCGAAGAAACCGGCGTAGAGGCAGCCGACTGGCACAGCGAGGCTGAGACCCGCGAGCACGACCTGACCCCCGAGGAGGCAAACTCGTTGTCTCATCAGATGGGCAACCCGGTTTACGACCCCCACGGCGATCCAATCCCGACTCAGGCTGGCGAGATTGCCCCGCATCAGGGCAAGCCATTGACGGATCTGGATATCGGGCAACAGGGACGGATTGTGCATGTCGAGGACGAACCCGACGCTATTTATGCACAGTTGGTGGCCGAGGGTTTGAACCTGGGGATGCAGGTTCAGGTGTTTGAATCTACCGGAAAGCGTGTGTGTTTCTGGGCCAATGGAGAAGAACATATTCTGGCGCCTATTCTGGCCGCCAACATTTCAGTGATCCCGATTGCAGAAGCCCAGGTTCCGGAAACGCTCAGCGAGACGCTGGCGGCATTGAAGGAGGGGGAAGTGGGGCGGGTGATTCGAATTTCTCAGAATTGCCGGGGGTTGGAGCGCAGACGGTTGATGGATCTGGGGATTTTGCCCGGTACCTTGATTGAGGTCGACTTCAGGAGCCCGGTGGGCGATCCGACCGCCTATCGGGTTCGCGGCTGCATGATTGCTTTGCGCAAAGAACAGGCCAATCATATATACATTACCAGGCAGACGGAGGCAGCATAATGGAGCAAGCACAAACAGCGTGTGGAACCTGTCCCTCCCACCACGCAGGCAACCTGATCCGGCTGGGGGTCAATATGGCCAATTGGGACTTTGTGGTGGCCCTGGCAGGAAATCCCAACACAGGCAAGAGTACGGTTTTTAACCGTCTGACGGGTTTGCGACAACACACGGGCAACTGGCCTGGGAAAACGGTGGTTCGGGCAGAAGGGGGATTTTCCTATGGTGGGCACCGATATAAGCTGGTGGACCTGCCCGGCACCTATTCGTTGCTTTCGACCAGCCAGGACGAGGAGATCGCCCGGAATTTTATTCTTTTTGGACAGCCCGATGTGACGGTGATTGTGGTGGATGCCACACGGCTGGAACGAAACTTAAACCTGGTGCTGCAGGTGCTGGAAATTACGGACCGGTCGGTGGTGTGCCTGAACTTGATAGACGAAGCAAAACGACATGGTCTGGAGGTGGATGACCGGCGACTGGCCCGGGATCTGGGGGTGCCGGTGGTGCCTACGGTGGCCCGACAGAGAGAGGGAATACCCGAGCTCATCCAGGCCATTAGCGAAGTCGCCAGCGGAGAAGTGGTTTGTAAGCCCCATCGGATCAAGAACGAGCCTCCGGCCCTTAAACGCACGGTGGCCAAGTTGGTGGAGAAAATTGAAACGATTTTTCCGGGATTGCCGAATGCCCGATGGGTGGCCCTGAGGCTTCTGGAAGGGGATCAGCGCATTGTGGAGGCGGTCCAATCGGGCGAACTGGGAGATTTGAATCGAGCGGATCGGCTGGATGAGGAACGATTGGAGGTGGCCCAATGAACTCAAAAGTGAGCTCCGACGATCTGCTTAAGACTGCTACCGACCTGCGCTGGGAAGCAGGGCCCCTGTTGCACGATTCGTTGATGGAGGCGATTTATACCGATGCGGCTGAAATCGCAGATCGGTCGATCACCCGAACCGGGAGAAGGCCCCGTTTCGACTGGGACCGAACCCTGGACCGGCTGGTGACCAGCCGCTGGCTGGGTTTTCCCATTATGCTGTTGCTTTTGACCGTGGTATTCTGGCTGACCATCGAGGGGGCCAACGTGCCTTCTGCCATGCTGGCCACGTTTTTCCTGGATACCATCCATCCCGCATTGAAGCAAGCTGCTGCCGCCATCGGATTGCCCTGGTGGTTGGACGGCTTCTTGATCGATGGCGTGTATCTGTCCATGGCCTGGGTGGTGAGTGTGATGCTGCCGCCCATGGCGATCTTTTTCCCGCTTTTTACCCTGCTGGAAGACTTTGGCTATCTGCCCCGGGTAGCTTTTAACCTGGACAATCTGTTCAAAAAGGCAGGCGCTCATGGCAAGCAAGCCCTTACCATGAGTATGGGGTTTGGGTGCAACGCGGCAGCTATTGTATCCACACGGGTGATCGACAGTCCCCGGGAACGGTTGATCGCGATTGTGACCAATAATTTCGCGCTTTGCAACGGGCGCTGGCCCACCCAGATCCTGGTCGCTACAATCTTTATCGGAGGGATGGCCCCTGCCCACCTGGCAGGGCTGGTTTCGGCTGGGGCTGTGGTGGGCGTTGCGGTGCTGGGCATCGTCCTTACCTTCGTGGTGTCCTGGGGGCTTTCCAACACAATTTTGAAAGGCGAGGCTTCCGCCTTCAGCCTGGAATTGCCGCCCTACCGGCCGCCTCGCATTTTACAGACTGTTTACACGTCTATGATCGATCGCACCCTGATCGTATTGTGGCGGGCGGTGATTTTTGCCCTTCCGGCAGGGGCTGCGATCTGGTTGATTTCCAATATTCAGATTGGCGGGCTCAGTCTGGCTGAGCATTTTATAAGCTGGTCCGAACCGTTCGGGGTACTGTTGGGGCTCAACGGGGTAATCCTGTTGGCCTACATCGTTGCCATTCCGGCAAACGAGATCGTTGTTCCCACAATTTTGATGTTGACTGTTTTGGGCGGCGGTGTTCCGGGTGTGGGAGAGGGCGCCGGGGTGATGTTCGAGTTGGAATCGGTCAGCGAAACGGAGCGTGTGTTCCGTGAGGGCGGCAATTGGACCTTGCTAACGGCAGTTAACCTGATGCTGTTTTCGCTGGTGCATAACCCCTGTTCGACAACGATTTATACCATCTGGAAGGAGACACGCAATGCACGGTGGACAGCGATTTCTGCACTGCTGCCCGTGGGGATGGGTTTTGTGCTCTGTTTCCTGGTCGCCCAGGTGTGGTTGTTGCTGATGTAAGTGTGTAATTTTTTGCCCATTGATCGAGAACAGCGTAGCGTAGCCAAAGTCCTGATCGATTGCCTTTCTGCACGGATTGTAGAGGGAGTGGGTGCGGTGATTTTATACGTCTGGCTCTTGAATACCCCTGCACGCGAACGGTATGCGTTCTGGGGGTTTTTTGTATAAATGGTGGGAATAAAGTTATATTACTAAATGAAATCAGAAAAACTTCACTTTGGCACAGAGGTTGCACTTAAATCCTGTTGGAACCTGAAAGGGTTGAGGAAACAGGTCTGCAAATCAGAAAAAACAAGGGGCGGATCGCGGACATGATGGAACAGGGGTTCACACATTATTTGGAAGGAGGTGGCAACAATGAACGACTCTTATGCACCTGTGCTCAAGATGCTTGGAGAGCGAAAAGAGACGGATACAGAGGCTCTGGTGTGGATCATGGTTGTCCTCCTGGGATTGCCCTTGCTTTTATTTTTTGCTAATTACCTGAGAAACCGGATTCAGCGACATCGAAACCGTACACGGGCTTTTGACCATCTGGAAAAACTTGGGGCGCAAGAAGGCTTAGACTATCCCGAACAGATGGCCTGCGAGCGGATGGCAAGGGTGGCCGGGTTGCAGAATCCTGCGGCATTGCTGACATCTATCGATGTGTTTGATCGGGCCGTTGTAGCCTGGATGGGACGGGTTCAACAGATGCCCTGGTTGGAGATGGAAAAACAGGTGGATTTGTTGCGGTCTATTCGGGAAAAA
>JAPUJS010000631.1 GCA_027296045.1 bacterium
GCCCCGACGACGCCATCGAAAATCTCACCGGCTGGTCCTTGCTCCATACTCTGGGCGGTTCCCAGCAAATCCTCGATCATTATAAACAGGCCGGGGAAGGCCATCTCCTGCAATATACCGAAGCCAAAACCGAAATTGTCCCCATCGGCCGAGACGGCATGTATTATAAAGAATTTCCCGCCTGCTTCGACTGGTTTCACCACGGCGAATCCCTCACCATCTTCAACCTGCAAGGACTTTCCGATCCTCACGAACCCAGCTTCGAACACCGGGTCCGACGCTACGCCGGCTTTTACATGGACGAAGACCCGCAGGCCAAAAACTACGACCCCGAACACAAAATCATCCGCAGCCTCTTCAACGGCAGCCGCGGCCCCCTCCTTCGCAAAGCCACCGGCCTCGACTGGGCGGGTGATCCCATCGAAGTCGTAGGCCGATTTCCCGCCCCCCGTCACGGCGAGCACACCTTCGAACAAATGCTCATGCACTTCCAGGATTACACCGATGTCGTAGGCGATCACCCCCTCAACCTGGCCGCAACAACCCTCGCCCTGAATGCCTTTGCCCTCACCCACGACGACAAATACAAAGATTGGCTCCTCGAATACGTCGAAGCCTGGTGCCAGCGAGCGGCCGAAAACAACGGCATCTTGCCCAGTAACATCGGCCTCGACGGCACCATCGGCGGAGCATGCGACGGCAAATGGTACGGCGGCTGCTACGGCTGGTCCTTCACCGTTGTCGTCCCTCAGACCGGTGCCCTGTCCGACCGCAACGCCCACGGTCGAGGCGTCGCCGGCTTCGGCAATGCCCTCCTCCTCACCGGCGATCAAAAATATGTGGACGTTTGGCGCACCATGATCAACACCGTCAACAGCAACACCAAAACCATCGATGGCCAGACCATGTATCCACACATGCACGGCGACGAAGGATGGTACAGCTACAAACCCGAACCCTACAACCGGGGTGCCCTGAACGTCTACTACTGGTCCATGGACGACGCTGACCTCAAATATGTCTCCAAAGACCCCTGGCTGGACTTCTTGAAAGGTGACAATCCCGACTATCCCGTCAAATCCCTTGAAACCGCCTTCGAAACCATCCGCAAAAAAGTGCAGGACATGCGTGCCGACAATTCCTCACCAGACACCCGCCTCTCCGACGAACCCATGCCCTACAACCCCGGAACCACGGCCCAAACCCTCGTTCGCCTGATGCTCGGTGGCCTCCCCCCCGACCACGGCGAACCCCTCCACTGCCGGGTCCGTTATTTCGATCCCGTACAGCGCCGCCCCGGCCTCCCCGAAGAAGTCGGCGCCCTCGTCGAAGCCCTCACCGACAACACCTGCACCCTCACCTTAACAAATCTCAGCCCCACCCAAGACCGTCCCCTCCTTATTCAATCAGGGGCCTATGCCGAACATCAAATTACTAGCGTCGAACACAACGGCCAGACCCACCCCGTCGGCGATTCCCAGCTCCCATTAACCCTCGCCCCCGGCTGCGGTGCCCAGCTCACCCTGAACATGAACCGCTATGTAAATACCCCCACATTTGCTTTTCCGTGGGACAGATAAAATGAGTGATCTCCTTCTTTCACTCCGGGCGTGGTTTCTTTTCGCGTGAAAGCCCAGGCCCTCTCCCTGTCTCGCTCCGCTCGACGGTCCCTCTCCCACAAGTGGGAGAGGGAAGTTTGAGGGTTGCCGTTCAGGCGCCCTCAGACGGGGTGAGGGCCTGCGGGCAATTGCGCCATTTCACTTCGCCCGTTCCATCACACTAAGGAACCCTCCAATGTCATCCACCAAATCCCGCGTTGGCCTTGCCCGCCGAGACACCCGCCGTGAAAACGTCTACGGTGCCCTCGACCTCGTCCGTGACGACATCACCCCAAAAATTGCTGAACAGGTCATGCTCAAACCCAATTTCCTCTCCTCCGAAAACCAGCTCGCCTCCACCCACCCCGACGCCATCCGGGGTGCCATCGACTTTCTCCTCTCCACGCCCAACCCGCCCGACGAAATCCTGGTCGCCGAAGGTGGAAACGAAAAAGTCTCCGGCCAGGCCTTCGACAACTTTGGCTATCCTGCCTTATCCGACGAATATGATGTTCCCATTCGCCTCATCGATCTCAACCAGGAAACCGAATGGGAACAAACCCCCATCATCCTGGACGACCGCAGCGAATATATCGTCCACATGCCCAAAACCGTCCTGGACTGTCCCTGCACCATCTCGATGGCCGTGGCCAAAACTCACGACGTCTGTGTCGTCACCCTCGCCCAGAAAAACATGATCATGGGCACCATCCGAAAAGAAGACCGCGTCAAAATGCATGGCTTTCCCAGCCACAAAGAACGGGAACTTCCCAACGAAGCCCGGATCCTCAACATCAACCTCATTCGCCTCGCCCGTCACCTGCAGCCAGACATCGCCGTTATCGACGGCACTGTGGGTCTCCAGGGAAACGGCCCCGGCGGCAAAAACACCGTGCCCTTTGGCATCGCCATTGCCAGCGCCGACGTATTTGCCGCCGACGCCGTGATGGCCAAAGCCATGGGCTTCGAGCCCCTCGAACTCGGCCTCCTTCACTATGCCCACGAATTGGGCATGGGCATTGCCGACCTGAATCAAATCGACATCCTCGAAACCCCCGTCGAGGATGTCATCACCTCCTTTAAACCCCACGAAACCACACCTCTACAGCTCCAGTGGCAAGAAGAACAGGCAATGGAATATCTTCAAGCCTAACGCGATTTACGCCATACAGAAAAGGGTTTTTAAATGGCTGGACAGGACACATTTGGCTACGAAATCGAACAAATCACATTCGGCCCAAACAACCATTTTTTTGGATATATCGGCCATGCAGGCACGGTTGCCTGGAACGGCACCAATCGCTACATCCTCGCCCTCCGAACCACCTTCCAGGACCATATGCCCGAACCGGGCGAAACAGCGGACGTCGTCCTGATCGACACCCAAACCAACCATGCCGTCGAACGTGTCGATCAAACCTGTGGCTGGAATCCCCAGCAAGGCACCATGTTCTACTGGAATCCCACCTCGGCCAACACCCAATTCTTTTTTAACGACCGAGACCCGGAAACCGGCAAGGTCTTCACCGTGCTCTACGACATCGAACAAAAAAAGCGCATCCAAGAATACCGCTACGACGATGTCGCCTTCGGAAATAGTGGGGTCGCCCAGAACGGCGGCTGGTTCCTCGGCATTAACTACGCCCGAATGGCCCGGCTCCGCCTCGTCACCGGCTACCAAGGGGCCCACGACTGGACCGAAGGCGTTGCACACCCCGAAGATGATGGTATCTTCCGCGTCCACATCGAATCCGGCGACAAGGAATTAATTGCTTCTTTCGCACAAATACGCGACGCCCTGATCGCCGAGGGACAGCCCGAAATCAGCGCCCTATTCATCAACCACACCCTCTGGAATCGTGACGGCGATCGAATTTATTTCTATGCCCGAGGGGGATGGGACCAAAATCCGGGCCCAAAAATCAACAACCCCTTCACCATGAACCCCGACGGCGGGGATTTGACGGAACAGAAAATCTTCGTCGGCGGCCATCCCGAGTGGGAAAAAGGCCATCGGATGCTGGGAAGCCAGGCAGACAAGTTGGTCATCCTCGACACGGACAAACAGGAAATCGTCGGACAAATCGCAGATCCAACCATCATCGAAGGTCCGGGCGGCGATTCCGCACTCTCCCCCGATGGAGACTGGATCGTCACCGGCTATGGAAAAGACGGACACAATATGTGGGTGGTCTATCGGAGAACGGACAGCGCTTGGATTCGCACGCCTCCCTACGACCAACGGCCCTACGTATCTGGTGAATTGCGAAGTGATCCTGCACCCTTGTGGAATCGGGATGGAACGAAAGTCCTGTTCCCGTCTCTCACATCCGACGGCTCACGCCAACTCCACATTATCCACCTCAAGATTTAAACTCCGAAATCATTATGCAGAAACCCACTTGACTTATTGGATAAAAGGCCCCAATGGATGAACACAGAGCTCTTTCAGATTCTCAAACGGCGTTCCCACTTATGGATCGGCATTTTGTGCCTGGGCGCGCTATTGCGCTTAACCCTTCTCTCCGAGGTACCCAGAGGATTTTTCCGCGACGAAGCTGCCATCGGCTACGACGCCTATTCCATTCTAAAAACAGGACGGGATCACTGGGGCGACTTCCTGCCCCTCTTCTCTCGCTCCCTGGGCGACTACGACGAAGCCCTCTACCGCTACCTGGTCATCCCTGCCATCCCCATCTTCGGCCTCAACGAATTTTCAACCCGGCTGCCCGCTGCCCTTGCAGGCATCTTAACCATCTGGGCACTGCACCAGCTGACCGCCAGGCTGTTTGGTCCCCGCATCGCCCTTTTCGTCGCCCTGTTCCTGGCCATCAGCGCCTGGCACATCCACTTCAGCCGGTGGGCCGTCCGCGCCATCCTCCTGCCCCTGTTTTTTTGTGCCGGGCTTTCCAGTTTCTTAAAAGGCCTGGAAAAGCCCAGGCACCTGCTGTGGAGCGCTGCAGCCTTTGCCGTCTGTTTGCACACTTACAATGCTGCTCGGGTCTTTGTGCCTCTGTTTCTGCTGGGGCTGATGGCGATTTACTGGCGCACCCTCTGGCAGCACAGAAAGTGGGGGATGGCTTCGGGTGTGCTGTTCCTGGCAGTCCTGGCACCGCTTTTTCTCTTCTGGATTTCCCCTGAAGGAATGCGTCGCACCTATGGCACCCTGGTGGACGAACCCGGCCTGATTTTTCCAAACTACCTGTCGTATTTTAACCCGCTTTTCCTATTCTTGCAAGGCGATCGACATTTCCGACACAGCCTGCTGTTTATGGGGCAACTTCATTATCTTGAGTGCATCACGGTACTTGCAGGCCTTTATGGTCTAATCCGCTACAAACATTCTGCTAACCCGATCCTCTGGCTCTGGTTAGCGCTCTATCCTATCCCGGCAGCGTTCACCTCTGAGACCCATGCGATCCGGGCGATTATCGGCGCACCATTATTCGCAATCCTGTCGGGCTATGGCGCCAACACGTTGTGGGAATCCATCAGGAGCTGGCGTTGGTCTAGCATCGCAGCCACCTTAGCAGCAGTGTGTCTCACAGCCAACATGCTTCTGTATTGCAAATTTTATTTTATCGATTATCCCAAAGACACCTGGTACTGGTGGCAATATGGCATTGGCCAGGCAATCCAATATATAGAGCAAAGTCCTCTTCCGTGTATCATCGCAGAACCTCTGCCTTTTTTTTCTCCGACCTATATCTTTATCCTTTTTTACACCCAGTTTCCACCCGAGCGTTATCACACCCTGCCAGTTACGATGAAGGAGAAAAATTGGGAAAAAACGGAGAAGCCGCTCGGGAAATATTATATAACCGATGACATAGACCCCATTCTGGCAAAGGGTCCCTGCCTTTTAATAGTCGGGCCGAAAATGTATAAGGATTTTCAGAAAAAAGGCTACCTGTGGCGTCTGGAACACACGGTTCAAATACCTGGATTGGAACGCATGACCCGGATCTGCGTCATTTACACAACAGGTCAAAAGGCAGCCCCCTGACGCTGTTCTGGCATCATTTGAAATGAGCGGAAACCACTTCTACATCTACAACCACTACGACGGCCCCGTCTTTTCACACACCCTCGCCTGCGTCATCACCGGTCTAGAAATCTCAACAGAGAGAAATCCCCTCGGTGGTTCGCCAAGGGGATTTCTCTTGTCAGGATAATCGTTGCCCACCCGACTAAAAATGCTTATCCTACGACCGCTTGAATCGCCCTGCATCAATCCCGGAAAGGAGTGCACAATGCGTCGATTTTATCACGCGTTTCAAATCGTTCTTACACTGATCCTGTTCATCACCCTCGGATGCGACGCCCCTCAGGACGCAACCCAAAAACCGTCTCGTCAATTCCTCAGCATAGGCACCGCACCCCCAGGTGGCGCCTTCTTCGTCGTCGGAGGTGCCATCGCCCAGGTCGTCAGCGACAACAAAGGCGACCGGAACTGGAACATCTCAGCCGAATCCACCAAAGGCACCCAGGAAAATATTCGCCGACTCTCCAGCGGCGAACTGGACTTCGCCCTCGCCAATGCCGCCATCTCCTATTTCGCCGTCCGGGGGGAAGGCGCCTGGGGCACCGAACAATCCGTCCAGGCCGTCATGACCCTGGCCCCCAACGTTGCCCTGTTCATTACCCCCAAATCCTCGGGCGTCAAAAAACTGGCCGATATGAAAGGCAAACGCGTCGTCGTCGGTCCCGCAGGCGCCGGATTCGAATACTTCCTGCAACCCATTTTAAAAGCCCACGGCATCACCTACGACGACTTCACCCCCCTCAACAACACCCAGGCCGGCACCGTCGATATGC
>JAPUJS010000632.1 GCA_027296045.1 bacterium
CGGGAATCGGCCGGGGGATCGCACTTGAACTCGCACGGGAAGGCGCCAGGGTGGTGGTGGGGGATATTCAGGAGACACCCAAGCGGGGCATCCATCACGACACGGATGTGACAACGCCTACGGTTGAGGAGGTTGAGAAACTGGGGGGCGAAGGCCTGTTCGTGCAGGCAGATATGGGGAACGAGGAGGCAGTCCACATCCTGGTTGAACGAGGCGCAGAACACTTCGGCGGATTGGATATTCTGGTGAATAATGCAGGTATCCATATTCCGGCCAATAGCCAGGAATTATCGATTGCAGATTGGGACAAGGTGTTGGGCGTAAATTTGAGGGGTGTTTTCATTGCCTCCAAATTGGCCATCCCGTACCTGAAAAAGTCTTCGGCCGGCCGGATTGTCAATATCGCTTCCGTGCACGCATTTCGCGGTGGTGGCGGTCCGGTATATGCACCCGCCAAGGCCGGCGTGGTGAATCTGACAAAAGATCTGGCTGTGGAATTGGGCGCCGATAACGTAACCGTAAATGCGATCTGTCCCGGGTATATTGAGACGCCGATTCAGGATTATCTGACAGAAGAAGATATCCAGATGGCCCGGAACAAAACACCGTTGCCCCGCCTGGGCAGGTCCTGGGATATCGGTCGGGCGGTGGTCTTTTTCGCTTCAGACGATGCGGAGTGGATCACCGGAACTGCCTTACCTGTAGATGGAGGCTGGCTGGCACCGATATGATAATTCGAGCGGCAAAAGAGTCCGAACTGGAAGAACTGATCGACCTCCAGGAACTGGTGTTTCGACCCGGTGAAGTTGGGGCGAAGGAACGATATCGGTCCTATGTAAGAGAGGATCCGACATATCAATTGGATCAGTCTCGTCTGGTGTTCGACAAGGGGCGGATTGTCGCGCAACTTCGCGTGTGGGATCGGAAGGTCCGGGTGCGAGGGGCGATGCTACGTGCGGGGGGGATTGGGAGCGTACTGGTACATCCCGAGTTTCGAGGGCGGGGATATGCGCAGGCTTTGATGGCAGAGACAGATCCGTATTTCAAGGCGGCGGGGTACGATCTTGGGCTTCTGTTTAGCATTATGGGCACCCCTTTTTATGCCGCACAAGGATGGACACCGATTCCCCTACCGACATTTAAGTTTGAAAGTGGTATATCGGTACCGCATGACATCCAGGGCGATGTGCGAACGTTAAATCCAGAGGACGATCTGCCTGCCGTGGCGGGTATTTACCACAGTGCGACTGTCCAGATGACCGGGGTGGAGGTTCGGGATGAATCCTATTGGACAACGGGACCCGCGCGATACCGACGGGTTTTTCCCCCATACGGTGTGTTCGTGCAAGATCAATTGGTAGCCTATGTGAATTTTGATATCGATGAGCCCGAAGTCTGGGTGAAGGAAGCTTGTGCCCTGTGGGGATATGAAGACACCTACGGAGATCTTGTTTGCAAGGTGATCGATGAAACTGGAGGGTTGAAACCGGTTACGGGAAGTCTGCCACACAACCATCCGTTTATCCACCATCTTTGCCAGGTAACTGGTAAGATTCCTGAGTGGCATACCCACGATGAAATGATGGTAAAGTTGGTCAACTGGAAAACCTTGACCGAAAAACTGGGCGGTATTTATGTTCCTGTTGGACCGCCCGAACCAGAATCTGATTTCTGGAAGGTTTTACTGGGCCTCACAGATGCTTCGTTCTGTGCCCCTCTGCGACCATGGATTGGATCGCTAAACCCGTGTGGCGAAGTGTTTTACTGGTGGACGGATATTTTTTAACGTGCCCATCGAATGGCCTATTCCATCCCCTTCTTCTTTCTGCATCCTTCATCGGTAGAATCTTGCCGTTCAAGATTGAAGGATGAAGTGTCGATCTCTATCTATATCGAAGGCAAGGAATGCCGACTTTGAAAGGGGCACTGGCATTTCTTGAAACGGCTTCGCCAGTGCCCCCCTTGATCGGACTGAGAAATACATCCAGGAATATGGACGGCAATAAAGAAGCCCGGCGAAACCGGGCTTCTTTATTGCTTTTTTTCATCTTGTCGTTCTCGCGTTACCCGTTAAAGGAAATCCATATCGGCACCGAGGTGGGCCGGTAAAACATGCTCGGCAAAGAGTTTTCGCCAACCCCTCTCAGGGGATTCCGGAGGGATAAAGGCTTTTTTCCTCCTGGAAAGTTCGGGTGTGTCGACGAGAAGGTCGATTCGTTTTTCGGTTACATTGAGTTCGATTTCGTCCCCGTTTTTGACCAGAGCAAGAGGGCCGCCGGTGGCCGCTTCGGGAGAACAGTGGAGGACGACGGTTCCATAAGCCGTACCACTCATTCGGGCGTCAGAGATACGAACCATATCTTTGATGCCCTTTTCTGCGAGGTAACGAGGAATCGGCAGCGAACCGGCTTCCGGCATACCGGCTCCAACCGGCCCCGCATTGCGCAGGATCATGACATGATCAGGGGTAATCTGGAGGGAGGGATCATCAATCCGTGCCGCATCTTCTGGTGACTCGAACACCACTGCGGGACCCCGGTGGTTGAATAGGTTTGCACTTGCGGCCGACGCTTTTAAAATGGCACCATCCGGGGCAAGGTTACCTTTGATGACAACCAGAGAACCCGTTGGGCCAAGGGGGTCGTTTAATGGGTGAATGGTCTCCTGCCAGGGTTGCGGTGGGGATACTTCGGTCAGGATCTCACCGAGGGTTTGGCCCGTGATCGTTGAGACCGATAGGTCCAGCAGCGGTTCGAGCGTTTTCAGGAGCACCGGTAGTCCGCCGGCTATATGGAAATCTTCCATATAGCCCACACCGGAGGGTTTACAATTGACCAGCAACGGGACGCGATCGGAGGCATCCTGAAGGTCATCCAGGGTGAGTTCGACGCCCGACCGGCGGGCAATGGCCAGGAGGTGGATGATGGCGTTGGTCGAGCCGCCCAGGGCAACCAGGACGGTGAGGGCGTTGAGAAATGCGGGACGGGTGAGAATGGCGCCGGGTTGGAGGTTTTTTCGGGCAATACGAACAGCGCACCGGCCCGCTTCCACTGCGTTTCTGGCGCGGTCCCCGGTGCCGGAGGGTGGAGAAGCGCCTCCGGGTATCATCATCCCGAGTGTTTCGGTGAGACAGGCCATTGTAGAGGCGGTTCCCATGACCATACAGGTTCCTGGCGTGGAACACAGGGCTTGCTGAGCGCCCTGGATCTGGCGGTCGTCGATTTCTCCGGCTCGATACAGACTCCAGTAGCGACGGCAATCGGTACAGGCGCCCAGACGTTCTCCTTCAAAGTTACCTGTGCGCATCGCTCCCGTGACGACAGAGACAGCAGGGATATTGGCCGATGCTGCCGCCATCAATTGGGCAGGAACCGTTTTGTCACACCCGCCCAAAAGCACAACCGCATCCATTGGCTGGGCGCTAATCATTTCTTCCGTTTCCATGGCCATCAGATTGCGGAAGATCATGGTGGTTGGTGAAAAGGTAATTTCGTGGAGGGTGAGTGTGGGAAAGACAAAGGGGAGGCCTCCGGCTTGCAGCACGCCGCGTTTTATGGCCTCCATAAGCTGGGGCATCTGACCGTGGCAGGTGTTGAATTCGGAGTAGGTGTTGGTGATCCCAACAATGGGGCGATCCAGATCGGTTTGGTCATATCCAACGGCGGAGAGGAACGCCCTGCGAATGTATTTGCTGAAACCAACGTCGCCGTAGGAAGTCAAATTTCGATCAATCCCGGTGGGTGTATTTTCTTCCATAATTTTCCTATCCGTCCCGTGCGAGGGGAGACGACCCTGTCAGGCCAGAACCCCGTCTGCCACTTCCAACATCCCATCGATAATTTCTCTGGCCAAACGGTCCACCCCTGCTTTGGTCTGCTCCAAATTCTCCAGCACAAGTTCAGAATGGTCGGCGGATGTGGCCGAGACGTAATATTTAATTTTGGGCTCTGTGCCCGAAGGCCGGGCGGTAACCCGCGTGTGTCCTGAATCTGTAAAGGTAAAGACCAGGACGTTGCCTTTGTCGCCTTCGACCGTGCGAGGACTGTCGGTTTTCGAATGGCGGGCTTCGCCGGTTTGTCGGTCGATGATTTCCACAACCTCGTGGCCCCCAATTTGTGTCGGCGGCGTTTTTCTGAGCCCCGCCATGATCTGGGCAATTTCCTGGCTTCCCTGTGCGCCTTCCCGGTAGGTGGATTCCTGGATTTCAGAAAAGTATCCGAATTCCCGGTAGATGTCGTCCAGATACTCCCGAACGGTTTTACCCTGCGCCTTCTGTTCGGCAGCACATTCGCACATGAGCAATGCGGCAGAAGCGGCGTCTTTGTCGCGCACGAAAGACCCGGTCAGATAGCCGTGGCTTTCTTCGGTGCC
>JAPUJS010000633.1 GCA_027296045.1 bacterium
TCTTCAACCACCGGATCCCCATCTTGAACCCTTGCCTCCAATGTGATTCCAGAGTCCACCGCCTCAAACACGGCCCTGGCCACATCGAGGCCGGCCACCACACCAGGTGCTCTGGCAATCATCTCAGCGTGAGCCTGCGCACCTTCCCGCACCGTCCACAATGTCGTAATATCCCCGTCCGCCACATCCTCCACCAGCGCCCGGTCAATCACCTCTTTCAATTTATTCTGGTCCAGCATAATCTCTCCCCAAAAATCTTCATTCTATGTCCCAAAATCAATCCGCACTTTCCGCCTCATTTTCCCGAACCTGTGCCTGCAACCGGGCGATCTCATCGCGATATCCGGCTGCCTTTTCAAACTCCAGATTCTCGGCAGCCTGCGCCATCTTCTTGGTCAATTCCTCCATCAAATCGACCAGATTGCTCTCTGCTCTATACTCGGCCATCTCTTCGGCTGCAATCGGCATCTCTTCCTGCCGCTCATCGGCCACAGCTGTTGTCTGCATAATCTCTTCTCGGGTCTTATACACCGTCTCGGGCGTGATCCCGTGTTCGACATTGTATTCCATCTGAAGCTTCCGACGCCGGCTCGTCTCATCCATCGCCCGCTGCATCGAATTGGTGATCTTCTCGGCATACATAATCACCGTCCCCGACACATTCCGGGCGGCACGCCCCGCCGTCTGAATCAGCGATCGCTCCGATCGCAAGAACCCTTCCTTGTCCGCATCCAGAATTGCCACCAAAGACACCTCCGGCAAATCCAGCCCCTCGCGCAACAGGTTCACGCCCACCAGCACATCGAACTCGCCCAATCGCAAATCTCGAATGATCTCCACGCGCTCCAAAGTCTCCACATCCGAGTGCATATACCGGGCCCGAATGCCCACCTCCCGCATATATTCGGACAGATCTTCCGCCATCCGCTTGGTCAACGTGGTCACCAATACGCGTTCTCCCCGTTCCACCCGAACCCGTACCTCCTCAATCAGATCGTCCACCTGACCCCGCACCGGACGCACCACCATCTCCGGGTCCAGCAAGCCGGTGGGCCGAATCATCTGTTCCACCACAACTCCCTGGCATTGTTCCAATTCATAATCCGCAGGGGTTGCCGACATAAAGACCAGCTGGTTCACCTTGCCCTCAAACTCCTCAAAGACCAGCGGTCGGTTGTCCAGAGCAGCCGGCAACCGAAACCCGTGCTCGATCAGGGTTGTCTTTCGCGACCGGTCTCCGTTCCACATCCCCCGAAGCTGAGGCACCGACACGTGTGATTCGTCCAGCACAATTAGAAAATCGTCGGGGAAATAATCTATCAACACATAAGGCGGCTGCCCTGGTTTACGCCCATCAAGATACCGCGAATAGTTCTCAATCCCGGCACAATACCCGATCTCCTGCATCATCTCCATATCGTATCGAGTCCTTGTCCCCAGCCGCTGGGCCTCCAGCAACTTGCCTTCTTCCTTAAAAAGCTCCAGTTGCTTGGCCAGATCCACCTCGATCAAATCCAGCGCCCGCTCAATCCGCTTGCCGCTGGTCACAAAATGCTTGGCCGGAAAAACCAGAAATCGGTCCCGCTCTTCCAACACCTCCCCTGTCGTGCGATGCACCACACTCAGTGCATCCACCTCATCCCCAAAAAACTCCACCCGCACCGGGTTGTCCCGCTCCTGCGGAAAAATCTCTACCACATCGCCGCGCACCCGAAACGTGCCGGGGGCAAACTCCACATCGTTTCGCGTATAGTGAATATCTACCAGACGACGGAGCAACACATCCCGGTCCAATTCCATCCCCTTATCCAGCATCACGTGCATCGACTCATACTCGTCCGGACTCCCGATTCCATAAATACAGGATACCGAGGCCACGATAATCACATCCTGACGTTCCATCAACGCGCTGGTCGCCCGCAACCGAAGCCGATTGATCTCTTCATTGATATCCGCTTCTTTTTCAATATACGTATCCGTCACCGGCTTGTAGGCTTCCGGCTGATAGTAATCGTAATAAGAAATGAAATACTCCACGGCATTGTTTGGAAAAAAGCTTCTAAATTCTCCATACAACTGAGCGGCCAGGGTCTTGTTGTGCGAAATCACCAGGGTCGGCTTCTGAACCACCTCAATAACCTTCGAAATGGTAAACGTCTTTCCCGTTCCGGTCGCCCCCATCAGCGTCTGAAAGCGATCGCCCCGATTGAGCCCGTCCACCAGTTCCTCAATTGCCCGGGGTTGATCACCCGCCGGTTCATACGGTGCCACCACCTCAAATTGAGCCATTGTGCATCTCCCACAATAAAATAATGATTAACAATGATTTAAAGTCAAGAAACCAGATCGAAGTCACTTAAAAAAGAGATCATGATAATGTAGACACAGATATGGCCAAATGCAAGGACGAAGCCGTATCCACTTGCCCATAGAATAAAGAGCCTGAATCGGCTCAAAAAGAGACCTCGCGGCCTCATGATTTTATGATAATTACATATCAGGACAACAATATGCTCATGTTTACAACAGGCTCATCGGGTGTCCCAACAGCGGTATTTCCATCTATTTTCAGATGATTCAATTTTTATTTTTATGACTAACAATAAGTTACAACATTTTTTGATCCTGCCGAATCGCTTCGGCACAAAGCTTGCAATGATGAATACACAAACATCCTTCCTTCCCTGATCTGGCCGGGAAGCCTGAGAGGTTTCCAAATGAAAAAACTGTTCCGTATCACCGTATTCCCCCTCCTGCTCCTGGGGCTTGTGGCATGTGGCGGCAGTGCTAACAACTCATCTGGCTCTGTTGGTCCCACCGCTTCTGATACCGGATCAACCGCCAGTGCCCCGGCAAATGAACAACCCCAATCTATCAATCGAGAGCCCCGGCCTGGCGGGAACTTCCTCGATCCATTTCCCTTAAACCAGATCATCAGTGGCGGCGTCCCCAAAGATGGCATCCCGGCCCTGACCGACCCACCCTTTTTGTCCTCCGCCCAGGCCTCTTACATCACCGACGATGACCTCGTCCTGGGCGTTGTCATCAACGGAGAGGCAAAGGCCTACCCCCACAGAATCGGCTGGCAAAACGAAATTATCAACGACATAGTCGGCGGCATCCCAATCGTAGCCAGCTTCTGTCCTCTCACAAGCACCGGTATGATTTTTAGTGGCGAAGGGAACGACGGTGCCCGACTCACCTGTGGCGTTTCCGGACTGCTGTTCAACAACAATCTGATCATGTACGACCGCAGAGACGGCCAGACCCTCTATCCGCAAATGATCTTCAGCGGTATTGATGGCCCCAACTCTGGATCTGACCTGACCCTTCTTCCGGTTGTCGAGACCACCTGGCGATACTGGAAACAGCTCTATCCCAATACGTTAGTCGTCAGCCCCAACAATCAAATCTTTGATGCAAGCGCTTACAGGAGCTACCCGTACGGTTCCTATCGCAACCTGACAACACCTCCGATGTTCCCCATCTCTCCCACGCTCACGAGCAACCCCACCAGTGCCCTCTTTCAGCCCAAGGCAACCACGCTGGGCATCCGATTTGGAGAAACCGCCAAAGCCTATCCCTTCCCGGCAATGGGAAGCGAGGCGGTCATCAACGATTCAGTAGACAACAATCCCATAGTCGTTGCCTTTTATGCCCGGGAACAATTCGCCGTTCCCTTCTCCCGCCAACTGGACAGACAAGTCCTCACGTTCGACAAGGTAGCATCCACCGATCCGGTGTTCCCATTCATGCTCCAGGACAAAGAAACCGGGACCACCTGGAACTTGAAGGGAGAAGCGGTTGCAGGGACCCTTTCGGGCCAGAAATTAGAGCAAATTCCGGCCCACAACGCCTTCTGGTTTGCCTGGTCCACATTCTGGCAAAACACGGGCATCTATTAAATCTAAAAGAGCATTTTCCTGCACCAAAGTGCAGGAAATTGGCAGGGCCCGGTACTCCCGGCTGGCCGGGTCCTGCCCACCTCATCTGAAAAACTCTGCACCAACAGGTGCAGGGAACAGGCGGACGTCGGCAACCCGGCTGGCCGGCGTCTGCCCCCATCCTCTTTTTCCTATTTTCCTGCACACCAAGTGTAGGAAAACAGGCGGGAATCGGCTTACCCGGCTGTCCGATTCCCGCCGTCCACTTTCATTATATACAGCGGGCAGGAGGAATCCCATGAAAATCACACGCTTTGTGCTGTTTGCCCTGGCAGCGATTCTAATCGCTCTGGGCAGCCCCTTTGCTGCCGATGAAAAAGAAAAACCCAGCGTTATCGAAGGGGAAATGGTTGACATGAAATGCTATCTGGGCATGGGCATGGGCGGCGGCGGCAAGCACAACAAATGCGCCGTCAAATGCGCCGAGTCAGGCATTCCGGCCGCCGTGGTGGAAAAGGGCACCGGCAAGGTCTACACTGTCCTCGGACCCTCTAAAGGCTTCGCCCAGTTTATGGGTAAAACCGTCCGGATCACCGGTGCCACGGCCGACAAGAGCATGGCCATTATCCCTGAAAAACTACAGGTCAAAGAAGGCGACAAGTGGGTCGAAGGTAAGCTACCGGGAAGTATGATGTAGGTTCAGGCAGAACCCGCACAAATAAGGGCACAGCAGCCGGCGCGAACAGGCTACTGTGCCTTTTT
>JAPUJS010000634.1 GCA_027296045.1 bacterium
TCTTAACTTCGGAGTCAATAAAAATCCTATGGCTTTAGTCCCCACCGTCGTAGAACAAACCGGTCGAGGCGAACGCGCCTACGACATCTTCTCCAGACTCTTACGAGACAACATCATCTTCATCGGCACCCCCATCAGCGATATCATTGCCAACCTGGTCATCGCCCAGATGCTGTTTTGCACCTCCGAGACACCTGAAAAACCCATTCGGTTATACATCAACTCTCCCGGTGGTTCGATCACAGCAGGATTGGCGATTTATGACACGATGCAATATGTTCCCAACGAAGTGGAAACCGTGTGTGTGGGTCAGGCTTTTTCGATCGGTGCGGTGTTGCTGGCAGGCGGTTCGAAGGGTCAGCGTCGGGCCTTGCCGAATTCCCGGATTTTGCTGCATCAGCCGATGGGTGGCGCCGGTGGTCAGGCTTCCGACATCGAGCGTCATGCCAAGGAGATCTTGCAGTATCGGGATCGCTTGAATGAAATTCTGGCCGAATGTACGGGCCAGCCTGTGGAGCGGATTGCCAAAGATGCGGATCGAGATTTCTTTCTGTCTCCCGCAGAAGCAGAAGAATATGGTCTTATCGACGAAGTGTTGGTCCCTAAAAAAGAAGAAGAGGATACCACAGATGATGAATAACCGGATCGAAGCCCCCCCTCAAAACGAACCAACAGAAACCTCACCCGGCGAATTCCTCGCCCGCAGCCTGCTGCAAACCCGCACCGTGTTGATCTCCGACGCCATCGACCATAAACTGACCCAAAAAGTCGTTGCCCAACTCCTGCTTCTGGATGAGGAAGATCCCGAAAAACCGGTCAAAGTGCTCATCAACTCCCCCGGTGGAAACCCCGATGATGGTTTTGCCATCTACGACACCATGCGCTTCATCCGCCCCACCGTGTCCACCCTCAACGTTGGACTGTCTGCCAGTGCCGCCACCATCCTCATGCTCGGCGCCCCCAAAGATCGCCGTTTTGCCCTGCCCAACGCCCGCATCATGATTCACCAACCCTGGGGACAAGCGCCCGGAGCACAGGCCGAAAACATCAAACGCTGGGCAGAACAGATCCTCAAGCTCCGGGAACGCATTAACCGCCTCTATGCCGAAGAAACAGGCCATTCAATCGAAAAAATCCAGGAAGACACGGATCGGGACTACTGGATGAGCCCCGAAGAAGCCGTCGAATACGGCCTCCTCTCCAAAGTCATCACCAGCTATGAAGAAATACCCTGAAGAAAACCCATTTCAATTTTTCTCAAATGCATATATTATCCCCTTGGTCCCAAAAGTACCGAGGGTTTTTTTTATGTCCAATACGCAAAATCCTCCCATCATTCAACACCACAAAGGCCAACCGTTTCTCCTGGAAGCCACGCACGACGGAGATTTCTGGTTTGTCAAAATCTACGAGCTGAAAGACGAGCAAACAGACGCCGAACGGGTCTGGCGCTTTGAATACAAACTCAACCACCCCAAAGATTCAAAAGGCGCCTGTCTCCGAGCCTGGGAGATTTTTCAAGCCCGGCATTTGACCTGAACATCCAAAGGAGAACCCATGGACCTTTCAGATCGACCGACCGGCTGGGGCGGCAGTCCCGTTCCTCGTCCATCTCTGGAAGCCATACGCGCAGCAAGAGAACGTATCCTTGGCAAGGTCGTGCGCACCCCGTTGGTGCCTCTCCATAGCGATCGGGCCACAACAGATATCTTTCTAAAACCCGAAACTCTCCAGCCCATCGGATCCTTCAAGCTCCGGGGCGTGCTCAACTGGGCGACTCGTCTGACAGAAGCAGACCGCAAAAAAGGCCTCAGTACAACAAGCGCGGGCAACACTGCCCAGGCCCTGGGTTATGTTGCCCGCCTCTTTGACATCCCGTCTCGCACGCTCCTGCCCGACACCGTTCCCCAAAACAAACTGGACGCCATCCTCAGCTACGGCGTCGAACCCGTACAGGTCCCCTTTGACCAACTTCTCAATTACATGCTCCAGGAGCACTGGCGCGAAGAGCCCTACAGCTACCTGAATCCCTGGGGAGATCCCGACATGATTGCCGGCAGCGGCACCATCGGCCTCGAAATCGTCGATGACCTGCCCGACGTTGACACCGTCTTCGCCCCCGTCGGTGGCGGCGGACTCATCGCGGGCGTGGGCAGCGCCCTGAAAGCCCTCAACCCCAGCATCCGCGTCATCGGCGTCCAACCCGAATCCTGTCCCACCCTTCACAAAGCCTTTGAAGCCGATCGCGGCCTCTGGATTCAAGCCGGCACCACCATTTGCGACGGCACTGCCGTCCCCGTGATTGTCGACGAAATGTATCCCCTGCTCCGCGAAGTGGTAGACGATGTCGCGCTGGTCTCAGAAGAGGCCGTCAAAGACGCCATCCGACTGGTAGCCCTGAAAAACAAACTGATTGTCGAAGGCTCCGGCGCCCTTTCCGTCGCAGCCGCCCTGGCTACTCCGGACGACCGCAAGTCCGTTTGCATCCTCAGTGGCGGAAGTATCGATACAGAACGGTTGATGGAAATTTTAGGTTAGTCCCTGCGTTTCAGAAACAGAGCAACCCCAACGACCCCGGTAACCAGTTCTACAATCACTTTCAGTCCACCCGGCCTGGCCCCTTCCGACAGGCCCGGCAACATCAGCAAAATACCATCGCAAACAAAAAGAGTCAGCAACTCAATCCCTGTCACCAGTCCAAACCGGACCAACAAAATCCCTTTGTGCAACCCCACCCGGTAATAGGCTTCACTCAGGATCAAAATGACCAGCCCGATCACCCCAAAAAAGAAAAACCCAATCTTGTCCACCAGAGCGGCCAGCTTTACATTTACTTCCCCCACTGCCAGTAGACCCAGAGCGACCTCTCGGATCGAAACCAGGTCCAAAAAACCCAATCCCATAGCAATAACCCAACAGATGAGATAGCCCACATAGTTCAATAGATTTAATTTTCGCTCTTCCATCAACCACCTCAAAAAAGGTCACTTGTCTGAAACAATCGTGCTCGCAGAGAAAAATAACACATGGGGGCATCCATCTACAAGCGCCTCTTAACATAACTGCTGCTCATCTTTGGGTCAACAAATCGCCCGTGCCCCGATGACAGAAACGGATTTATTTTAGAACCAATCCGTCGAAACAGGATCCAAATCCAATGATCTATATCGCCCTCAACGGCAATGACACCTGGTCCGGAACCCTGCCTTCTCCCAACTCGGAAGGTACCGATGGTCCACTTGCCTCGCTCGAACAAGCCTGCGAAACAATCCAGGGCCTGACACAATCCGACGCGTCTCCCCAACCAGCAATTACTATTTATTTTCGCGAAGGCACTTATCCATCCTTTCGCCTGACGGAACAGCATAGCGGCACCCAGCAAGCTCCAATCTGCTATCGCCCCTTCGAAAACGAAAGGATTTGCCTCACCGGCGATCCAACACAGACGTCCGAAACACCCCTCATCTACTTCCAGGACACCCATCACATCCGTATAGAAAGCTTCCTACTGGAAAATACCTCCGGCACAGGCATCCAGATCGAAGGAGGTTCAAACATCCACATCGCCGGTTGTACAGTGCGCAATACGGGCCGTACCGCAATCGAAATCACAGGCGGAGCATCCCACACCGTTCAAAGTTGTGATATCCACCACACCCGGGGCATTGATGTCCAGGGCGGAGACCGAAAAACGCTCACACCCTGCGGTCACACCCTGCTCAACAACCACATCCACCACACAAAAGAGACACACCCTGCCATCCGCCTCTCCGGGGTTGGCATTCGAGCCGCCCACAATCTCATCCACGATTGCCCCCACAGCGCCATCCTGCTCAAAGGCAACGAACACACCATCGAATACAACCACATCCACCATGTCTGCCAAAAAGCCGAAGGAACAGGTGCCTTCTCGATGGGAGGCGATTGGACCGAACGGGGCAATCGCCTCCGTCACAATTTTTTTCACCACACATCTGGCCAAAATACCCTGGCAGTCCATCTGAATGACTGCGCCAGCGGCACCCGGGTTTCAGGCAATATCTTCTACCACTGCCCCCGGGCCATCTTCATCGGCGGCGGCCGAAACCACATTGTGGACAACAATATCTTTGTCGAGTGCCAACCTGCTATTCACATCGACGACCGGGGCACCAACCCTCTGTTTCACGACCTGGTCTACAAAGCGATGAAACCGCAATTTGAAGCAATGAACCCCCTGGAACCGCCCTACAGCGAACACTATCCCGAACTCAGAGAAGTCGCCATGTACTACCAGGCCGACGGCGGTGTGCCCCCCGAAGGAAACCTGATCAGCCGCAACCTGGTCCATCACTGTGAATGGCTGGCAATCCAGAAAGATATCAAACCGGGTCTTATTGCGGTTCAAAACAACATCCTGGACGAAGACCCCTGTTTTGTCGATCCAGACCACCTCAATTTCCAGCTTCGAGACAATTCCCCGGCCTATGAAAGTGGATTCAAACCCATCCTGTTTGAAAACATCGGGTTATATATCGACTCCTATCGGACCCAATTGCCCGGTGCAAAATAATGATTGACGACAGCAAAAATTCGGGTAAATTCAAAACATGTAAACCGGCGTGACTGGCGGAACCGTGGAATCAACCACGAGGAAGCGTCGGATTCCAAAAAATAGCCGACCGCCTGGGCTGAAGCTGCACAGCCCGGGCGTTTTTGTTTTCAGGGCTGTGCAAATTCCTCACAACCCCACATCAGGAGAACAGCCCCATGGCCCAAATTTTAAGTGGATTGGATATTTCGGCCGAAATGCGTGCCGAAATGAAGGAGGAAGTCGCCCGTCTGAAAATGAGCCACAGCCTCACACCCGGTCTGGCCGTTGTGCTTGTTGGAGACGATCCTGCATCGACCTCCTACATCAAAGGCAAACGCAAAGCCTGTGAAAGCATCGGCCTCCACTCCGTCGAACACAACCTGGATACCACCCAACCCGAATCGGATTTGCTCAGTTTGATTCAAAACCTGAACGAAGATCCCGCCCTCCACGGCATCCTGGTCCAGCTTCCCCTTCCCGACGGTTTTAACGAGCAACGTGCGCTCAACCTCATCTCGCCCGACAAAGATGTCGATGGCCTCCATCCCATCAACCTCGGCAAACTCGTGCGCGGTGAACCAGGCTTTTTGCCCTGCACTCCTCACGGCGTCCAGCAACTGCTCAAACGCAGCGGCTTCGAGGTCGAAGGCAAACACGTCGTCATTGTGGGACGCAGCACCCTGGTAGGCAGGCCCCTGGCCAACATCCTATCCCAAAAATCCGAAGCCGCCAACGCCACAGTCACCATCTGCCACACAGGCACCCGAGACCTGGCATTCCACACCCGCCAGGCCGACATCCTGATTGTCGTTGCCGGACGGCCCAATACCGTCACAGCCGACATGGTCGCCGAAAACGCCGTTGTCATCGATATCGGCGTGAACCGGATAAGCGACCCGTCCAAAAAAGCAGGGTACCGCCTCGTCGGTGATGTGGATTTCGATGCCGTCTCCCAAAAGGCCAGCGCCATCACCCCCGTTCCGGGCGGAGTGGGCCCGATGACCATCACCATGCTGCTTTACAACACCATCTGGTCTGCAAAAAAAGCCAACGGATTGGCCTGACAAATCGCCATAAAAACAGGCCGCCGATCCTACCCACCATCGGCGGCCTGTTTTGTTAAAGGCATCTTCAAATCCGAATACATCCGAAATCCAGAATCACTCTCTTGTAAACACGCCCGTGTGCTACGGGACATTAAACAGATAGCCCATCGACGCAAACACCCTCACCGTCCGCACATGGTCTTCCCGGCCACCTTCGATTTGTCGATATCCCCCTACCACGGCTGCCACATCAAACAGAATAGCCTTTTCAAGTGACCCGCCTGCCCCCACCGTCCACACGTCTCGATCCTGCACCACCTGAATATCCGCCAGGCCACCGCCGCCTACATATCGAATGGGATCGCGATAATATCCCACCCGCAGCGCCAGATTTTGAACCCAAAACTCCGCCCCCAAATGGGACCGCAAAGCGCTTCGATATTGGGTACGGAAATTTTCAACATGGGGCACCGTTGCAACAGGCAATTGCCCGTAGGTCGCCTGCTGCAAATCTCTATACTGGACATCTCCAGAAAGCGTCAGTCCGCCGACCGACCAGGCCGCACCCATGGCAAATTCAAAAGGAGATTTTAGGGCATAAGCGTCTTCAATCTGTTCCACCGGATAGTTCTCCACCCCATCTTCAAACACATCTTCATATTCGTCTTCCATCTGGGAACGCACGTGGAAGTTCATGGGGGCAGACACTGTGATCCCAAACCGAAATCCCGCAGGATTCACATAGAGCAACCCGCCCCGTATCCCCCAGGCCGAAAACCGATCCCGAGACGTAAACCGCTCGTATAGACGGACGGTATCTCCATGTGCTTGCTCCGTATCCAGACGCGTCAACTCCTGACGAAACTGGTTCCTCCCCTGCCATCGTTGAATGGCCATTCCCAGCGACACCCCGGGCGACACGTCTACTGCCCCACCTGCAACATAAGCTCCCAGAGCCCCGCTGTCTTCCGAAATTCCCGTCTTTTCAAACTGTGCCACCGGATCGTATCCATCAATGCGTACGCCCCCGTTAAAACTCCCGGTCCGACCATATCCACCCGCAAAGACCAGGCTGCCCCGGTAGACAGGATAGGGCACGGTCATCCCAATCGCGTTGAGCCGGGTGCTGGAAAATCGATTTTCCGCAGGGGCCCCGAAAAACACGGCCTCATTCCGAAACCGCTCGTATGAAAAAGCGGTATACACTTCGCCCCGCCGAACCCGTGCCAATCCGGCTGGATTCCAAAACAACCCGGAAAAATCGTCGGAAAGCGCGGTATAAGCCCCCCCCATGCCCATCGCTCGTGCGCCCATCCCGGAAAAATTATCCAGCACCACTTCCTGGGCATCAACTGCGGCAAAAAGACAAACACTGGAGCAGACTGCAACCATGCATCTAAAAATCGAGATCATGACATGCCTCCTCTCCGACGACGTTTTTGCCGTTTCTCCTGCCGCTTTTCTCCTTTGTCTTCCTCTTTCTTTTTGTTCACCTTCGGCTTTGGAGGCGCGGGATCCGATTGCTTCTTGGATTTTACTTCCCCGGACGATTTGGGTTCCACCTGAACAGAGGCTTTGGATTCGGTTTTCCCCGTCTGAGATCCCACTCGGCCCCTCGAAGACCCGACATCCTCGGCACCAAAACCAACCCGACGGATCCGGGGACGTTTGGAAACCTCTGGACCAATCTCAGGTACTGCTTGAATATACACAGGAGGCGTCTGATAGATCCGTCCGGGGTATTGCCATCGGGGACGGATCACCACAATTTGACCCCCATAACCCCAGGTATCGAACCAGAAGGGATCGTACAGCACATGGGCCCGAACCCGGTTGATCCATCGGCCATCGTAAGGATCATAGAACAAATAGTCCAGGGCGCGATATGGCTGGTAATGGGGATAGGGGATGACCCGAACGCGAGGGGGAAAAACCATGTCCTGCT
>JAPUJS010000635.1 GCA_027296045.1 bacterium
TCGATCGGTGTGTGGGTGAAGGCCGCATGTGCGGGATCAAGCTGTGGGTTGCCCGGCGGGCAACAGATCCGGGACTGGATCCGATTATGGAAAAGGCAGTGGATCTAGATGTGCCGGTGTTGCAGCACGCCTGGATCAAGACGACGGGAAATCTGGTGGGCGAGTCGTTTCCGGCCGATGTGGCGGATCTGGCCCGGCGATATCCAGAGGCGAAGATTGTGATGGCGCATTTGAACGGGGTTGGATTGCGTGGAATTGAGGATGTGGCCGATTGTCCGAATATTGTGGTGGATACTTCCGGGGGAGATCCGGAAAGCGGGATGGTGGAAGTGGCTGTAGAGGTGTTGGGGGCAGATCGCGTGGTTTATGGGTCGGACGCGCCCATTCGGCATTTCGGGGTGTCGGTGGGCAAAGTGCTGGGGGCGGGATTTCCCGAGCAGGTTCAGAAAGAGATTTTGTGGAATAACACAGCCAGATTGTTGCCTTCTTGGGCGGAGGTCAAACAGATATGATAGTGGATCTGAATAGCTTTATTGGAAACTGGAACACCCATGCCGTGGAGGGGCAACCCGACCGGGTCTGGGAGGAATTGAGGAGCTATGGGGTCGAGCGTATTTTTGCTTCGTCTCTGGAGTCGGCCTGGTGTCGAAATCCGCATCGATTGAATGAACCGCTTTACCGAGAGGCGCAAAAAACGGCAGATGTATGGCCCGTGCCGGTGCTGGATCCGACTGTAGCAACCTGGGAAAAGGAAGTGGAACGGGCTTTGCAGGAAGAACGGGTTCGACTGGTCAGGCTGATACCCAATTATTCGTCTTATCAACTGGTAGATGTGGACGGTTTTCTAAATGTGATTTCCTGTGCTGGGTTGGGGGTGATCGTGCAAGTGTGTCTGGAAGATCCCAGGCGGCAACATCCACTGGCTCAGGTGCCGAATGTACCCGTTTCTGAGGTGGCCGAGGTTGCAGAACGGCATTCGGGGTTGACTGTGATTGTGGGTGGCGCAAAATCGGCGGAGATCAGGGGGTTGAAGGAGCGGCTGTTGAATTTGCCAAACCTGTATGCCGACGTTTCTCAGGCCGACGGGATGGATGCTTTGAAGGTGCTGGTGGAGGATGGGCTCAAAGACAAACTGGTATTTGGTTCTCACGCGCCTCTTTTTATGCTGCATTCGGCCTTTGCCCGGATTTTAACAGATCTGGATGATGCGTCTGCAGAAGCGATCCTGGGCGGAAACGCGTTGCGGATTTTAGCGTGAAAACAGATGTGCTGTGCTTTGTGGATTGTTCTGTGTGACGAGGGTTCAAAATCAGATTTATGGGGAGGATCGAGGTATGGATTCATCAAAACGTTCACGAGGTGTTAAAATCTGGGTGGAGGATCTATGGTGAAATTGGCGTTGATCGGGGCGGGGAATCATTGTCGGGGAAATCACGCTCCGGCCCTGGCAAAATATGCGACAGATCACCCGGATCGGGTTGCCCTGGTCGGGGTGTGCGATCTGGAATCGGAAAAGGCCGAGCGGTTTGTTCGAGAGTTTGGATTTCAGAAGGCGTTTACGGATTATCGGGAGATGATGGAAGAGGCCCAGCCGGACGGGTGCGTATGCGTGATGCCGATTCAGCATATTGTGCCGCTGGCAAAAGCGCTCATGCAGATGGGGATGCCGGTGACGGTGGAAAAGCCGCCTGGCGTGTCGATTGCAGAATCCCGAGAACTGGTGGAGGTGGCAAGAGAGACCGGGGTGACGCATATGGTGTCGGTGAACCGGCGATTGCAGCCGCTGATCCAGCGGGCAAAGCAGTGGGCTCTGGAGCAGGGGCCTTTGAGGTACGTGCGGGCGTCGATTCTGCGGCACAACCGGCGGGAGGATTTTTTTATTTCGGGTACGGGGATTCACTGCGTGGATACGCTGCGGGAGATTGGCGGTGAGATTGCAGATTACAAGATGTTCACCCAGGAAGGCGAGCCCGACTGGTATCATGTTGTATTTCGGTTTGCATCCGGGGCCATCGGGACGCTGGATATTTTGCCATCGGACGGAAGTGTGGAAGAACGGTATGAGTTATTCGGCGAGGGGTATCGGGTGGATGCCCGGGTGCAGACGTCGGCACATCCGCGAGTGCGCTGTTGGAAGGACAACCACATTGTGGTGGATGAGCGACCCCCGGAAGGGGAACCGGATTTTATGAGGTTGGGACCCTATGCAGAAACGCATGAGTTTGTATGTGCCCTGGAAGAAGGGCGACCGGCCTGGCCCACAATAGAGGATGTGTTTCCATCGTTGGAACTGGCATATAAACTGGATCCGTCAAAGCCGGAATAGCGGTGGAATGGGACACGTTATGTCTGATATAAATTTTGGAGATCTTTTCAGGGAAGGGGTTGCATCGTGGAATGCGTGGCGGAAGGCACATCCGGATGTGATTCCAGGTCTTCCAGACGAGCAATTCAGTTATGAGGATTTGAGTGGGATTGATTTTAGCGGGATGCATCTGGATTATGAGGATTTGAGCAGTGCCACACTGATTGGGGCAAATTTTTCCAATGCGGAACTGGACCACACGGATTTGAGCGATGCGGATTTGAAAAATGCAAATTTCGAGGGTGCAAACGCTGCTTGTGTGAACCTTTGGGGCGCTTTTCTAGAAGGTGCGAATTTTAGAGGGGCAACCCTGGCGGAGGCTTCTCTCAAGGAAACGCATTTGCAAGGCGCAATTTTAGACAAGGCCAACCTCTGGCGGGCGTATCTGCTGGATGCCGAGGGGCTCACGGTTGTGCAATTGTCCAGGGTGAAGACGTTGTGGGAGATTATTGATCTGGACTCCCAACTTTTGGATGCGGTTCGGGAACACAACCCAAAGCTTTTACATAAACCTGAGTCATTTTTTTGAAGAGAATCTGCATATTGATTTGAAACACGCATCTATCTGTGTTATATTTTCAGGGGTTCATCTCCTGATACTCTATGTAAGGCGGGCAAAAACATGAGTCATCCTCGAATTGATTTACCACAGGAACAGATTGCCGATTTTTGCAGGAGTTGGAAAATTTGTGAACTGGCACTGTTTGGATCGGCACTGCGGGATGATTTCAGTCCCGACAGCGATTTAGATTTCCTTGTGGCGTTTGCACCAGAGGCCGAATGGAGTCTTCTGGACCATGTGCAAATGGAGGAGGAACTCAGTGTATTATTGAATCGGAAAGTAGATCTGGTTAGCCGGCGGGGCATTGAGCAAAGTGACAATTGGATTCGCCGTCGGACAATTCTCGAAACAGCCCAGGTTCTGTATGCCGCGTGATGCCGCTATTTTGCTTGATATCGCCGGAGCCTGTAGACGGATCCAGGAATTTAAACAGGGAATGGATCAGGTTGCATTTCTAAAGGACCTGAAGACGCAGTCTGCAATCCTCCACCAATTGATGATTCTCGGTGAAGCCGTGAAGAGGCTTTCTGAAGCGTTCCGTGGTCAGCATGTCCATATCCCCTGGCGGCTAATCGCAGGGATGCGCGATAAATTGATCCACGATTATGGCGAGGTAGATCTGGAGGAAGTTTGGAGAGCGGTAGAAGGAGATATACCGGATCTACTTGTGAAGGTAGAGCCTCTTTTACCTTCGGAACCGGATGCTTCAAGTCTGTGAGTTTTTTGGAAGGCATACTCTTAAATATTCAGGGTGTGCCTTATTCATTGAATCCTGGATTGTGATTTTTTAACCAGAAGTTTGTGAGGGGCGATATGGCAAAAGATCGAGCGTATCAGGTAAAGATTGGGAAGGGAGTGGGAGATATCTCGGAAGAAACGTTGAAGTTTTATGCTCAGATCGGAGTGGAAGAGCTGAGTATTCCAACACGTTTTCGAGAACGAACCGGGACGGAGCCGACGACACGGCGTCTTGTGCCACGGACCCAGACCGGACCACGCGGGGCACAGGGGGAACCCTGGGATGAAGCAGAAATGCAGCGGGTTGCGGAACGGGTTCAGGCTTTTGGGTTGAATCCTGTGATGACCAGTCTGGGGCTGTCTGGAAATATTTTGATGGGCAAGCCGGGACGGGACGAAGATTTGGAGGTCGTCAAGGCCAATATCGAGACCGCCGGACGGGTGGGGCTGAGAGTGATGAATTATGGTTTTACCGCGCTTCGACCTTCGGAAGGGTATCGGGCGCTGTACGGTGAGGGACGTGGGCAGGCGGATTATCGAGATTTTGACTACGATCGGATTAAAGATTTGCCGCCGTATGACTCTGTCGGGACGATTGATCTGGATACGATGTGGGACAATATCGCTTATTTCTTGAAGGCCGTGATTCCAACGGCTGAAGCGGCGGGGGTCAAGCTGGCGGCCCATCCAAACGATCCGCCGGTGCCTGTGTATCGTGGGGTGGCACAACCGCTGGGGGATATGGATGGAATGAAACAGTTGATTGAGGTGGTGGACAGTCCGTCGAATTGCGTCTTTTTTGATACGGGCGTGACGACGGAGAAGGGAGAGGATGCGGTGGAGATGATTCGGTATTTTGGATCGCGAAGCCGCATTGGGACCGTGCATTTTCGGAACGTGCAAGTGGAAGTGCCACGGTTTAAGTATGTGGAGACGTTTCACGACAGCGGAGCGTGTGATATGTTTGCCTGTGTGCAGGCATTTTTTGAGGTGGGATACGACGGGATGCTGGACCCGGATCACACACCGGGTATTGAGGGAGACACGGCGGACACAAAGGTGGGGTGGGCGTTTGCGATTGGGCAGATGATTGCGATGCGGAATGCGGTGGAGCGTGGGGGCATCGCAGAGGGCCGCGAGGGGTTTTGAAGCTGGAGAGCGGCGTGACCTGGGCAGATCGATATCCGGGGTCCGATAAGCCATTGAGCGCTTTTGCCGAGGCGATGCGGGAGGCGAAAGTGTATGAGGGAGATCCCATTCATCTACAGGAGAAGACATGATCGAGACGCAAGATATTGAACGGCCGCCCAAAGAGCTGATTGAGGGGTTATCGAATATTGCCAGTGCGACGACCAGTGGAGAATTGAAAAAGCTGGGGGTTAGCAATCCACAGATCCTGGGGCCTGTGAGCTGGACTCCGGGTAAGAAGATTGTGGGACCGGCTTTGACACTCCAGTTTATGCCCAAGAGAGAGGACTTGCACCAGAGTGGGGAGTATTCCGGGCCCGAGAGACAGCTTCACCGCCACGTGCTGTATCATACCCAGCCCGGTGATATTGTGGTGGTGGACGCCAGGGGAGATATGAGTAGCGGCATTTTTGGCGAGATGATGCTGACGTATTTCAAGGGTCAGGGCGGCCTCGGAGTGATTATTGACGGGTGCATTCGGGATTATCCTCAGGCAAAGGATCTTGGGCTGGGCCTGTGGCTGAAAGGGACGACGCCCAATTTTCACACCCAGACTAATATTTTTCCGTTTGGCGTGAATGTGCCGATCGCCTGTGGCAATACCCTGGTGATGCCGGGCGATATTATTGTGGCCGACGATGATGGCGTGGTTGTGGTGCCGATCAAGCTGGCCCCCCAGCTTCTGGAAAAGGCGTCTGAGCACGCCGAGTGGGAAGAGTTTAGCCGGATGAAGCTGGAGCAGGGTGGCGATTTGCGCAAATATTATCCGCTGACCGATGAGGCACGGGTGGAATATGAAGAGTGGCGCAAGGAGCAGGGGGGATAGGCTTGTCGGAACGGCTCCTTTATGCCAATCTCGCCCCTTGAATGATGGTTTGCAGGGCTTCCAAATGAGCTTTCAAAGCCGTCCTGCCCTCTGCGGAAAGGCGGTACCAGGTAACCGGTTTTCGGTTTTCAAAACGCTTGTTCACCTGAACGTAACCGATGTCTTCCAACTTTCGCATGTGGGCGCCCATATTGCCGTCGGATTCCTTTAAAAGCTGCTTGAGGCTGGAAAAGGTCATCGCGTCGGTGTCGGACAGGAGGACGCAGGCGCCGAGCCGGGAACGGTGTTCCAGGAGTTTGTCGAGTTGGGACAATCCCTGAGAGGTGGTTTCCGTGGATGGGCTTGTTTCTTCAGTTGGTGGCTTCTTCATAGGCGGGCCTCATCCAGATGGCGCTGATGATCAGGCTGGCGGCGGTTACCAGGCCGAGCGTTGTCCAGGGGTAGGGGGCGAGATAATCGAGGGCGGCAGCACCGATGATGAGCACGGCACCTGGCAGAAGGAAGCGACGGTCCAGGTGCAGGCCGCCAAAGAAAAGTGCGACGCCGCTGAGCAG
>JAPUJS010000636.1 GCA_027296045.1 bacterium
ATGTCGGGGTGGCCGTCGTCGGGAAACATAACGACCGGTCGGCCCCAGCCGTCGAACATGCCACCGTGAGTGATATGGGGCGAGTGTACGAAGTACTCCACGCCGGTGCCGGTCCAGTTGATGGGCAGGCACATGGAACCAAAGGGATTGGGTTCGCAAGAATGGTAGATGTCCCCGTGGGCGTCGTAGAAGTGGAGGATGCCCTGATTGCCCCAGAAGTTGATGGAGACGACCTCCAGTCCGGGGAGATCGGGACGCAGATTGGCGATGGCGGGATTCTGGCCGTGGCCAATCCAGTGGTGTTTCAGCACATTGCCTTGCAGGTCGGCGAAGAAGATGCCGGAATCGCTGCCGGCGTAGAGGATTTTGGGGACCGAATCTTCAGATTCCTGGAAGTTGGCAATGGCGATCCCGTCGACATGGTCTTCGATGTTATTTTCCAGGTTCCAAAGCAAACTGCCGTCGTGGTCGAACATCGCGTGGCCCATTGCGAGTTCGTCGTGGCCGTCATTGTCGATGTCAAAGGCAAAGGGATAGTGGCCGGTGCGGATCTCGTGTTCCCACTGGAGTTCCAGCTTGTCGTTGAGAATCCAGAAGTTCCAGTAGCGGTCTTTGATGAGCAGGTCTCCGGCACGGCCGAGGCCGCGCAGATCGCAGAAGAAGAGGCAATCGCCCAGGATCTGTGGAAATTTGTCTGCGGGCGGTTTGCTTTTCGGGGTCGGCGCTTTGTATTTGAACTGACCGGTAGCACCGTCTGCCACGATGATTTCAAAGTTCTGGCAGTAAATGACTTCGTTTTTGCCGTCACCGTCGATGTCGTGGATCTGGAAGCCCACGTCGTTGGTGAGGGGATATTTTTCGGGGTCGGGCGTTCCGATTTGCCAGAGGATATCGCCATCGAAGGTCATTGCGGTGAGGCAAGAGAGTTCCGAATAGGCGTCCCGGGGGCCGTGGTGGTGCATCTGTCCGATCAGGACATCGTTTTTGCCGTTGCCGGTAAGATCACCAAAGCGCAGGTTGCGGCCTACCCCGAAGCCTTCGGTGCTGATTTTTTTCCAAAGGACGGGTTTGGGGTTTTGGGCGCGGAGGTCCTCCAGTTCGCGTTTCTTTTTGGACCGAAGGGTGTTGACCTGTCCGATGGATTCTGCATCGGCAGTGACCTGGACGGTGTGGTAGACGGTGGGCACGTCTGATTGAAGACCGATTTTGCCAGTGGGATAAGTGGTGTCTTCGGCTTCGAGGGTTGCAAGCCCTTCGATTTCTGCCCGAATATGGGGACCGTCCACCGTTATTTGGGCGGTATAGGTCTCGCCGGGAGACCTATTGCAGGATTGCTGTGCCAGGATTTTTTCATAGGGCTGGCGATAGGCCGTGCCGTGGTGAACCATTTTGAGAATCAGGTCGGGGCCGTTGAAACCGAAGAAATAGTTGCATCGGCTGTTCTGATAGCGAAATAGAACGCCACAACAGGCGCGTTGCTCCTGTGGGGTGAAGGTGACACGGAGGGTGTAGTTTTCCCAGTATGTCTCTCCGGCAATCACAGTAGGATGGGTGTCGATGCGTTTGTTCTGAAAGGTTTGCGCCATTGCGTGATGGCCGTTTTCCTTTTGGATATGCCAGGCTTCTCCTGCGCCCTCCCGTCCGGAGCCGAAGCAAGCGACCGTCCAATTGCCTCTGGGCGCAGCTTCGGGAAGGTAGTGGTATTCGGTGTGCGCACCTACAGGGGCGGAGAACATACCGGGTTCGAGGCTGTCGAACTCGTCTTCGAGCAGAAGTTGTGCCATGGGTTTCCTTTTAGCTTTCAGAAAATGGTTGATCTGTTTTGGATTTGACTTAAACTGAGGGCCGGATTCGCATTTTACATCTTAACAGGAGTTCATGCAATGAAAATAACCAAAGTGACGCCCTGGCTGGTCAGCTCTCAACGGCCCTATCTGGATACGGCGGGAGAGGAACCCGGACAGGAGCGTGAGTATGTTTTTGTGCAGGTCGAAACGGATGATGGACTCACAGGTTGGGGCGAGATTACCGGAACACGCCCATGGGCAAATCGGGCGGTGTGCGCTATTCTTGAACAGGTGGATGATTTAATCAAAGGGGACGATCCTAAGCGGATTGAGACCATCTGGAACAAGGTTTTTCGGGCATTTACGTATATGGGCACCCGGGGTGCGACCTCGAATGTGGTGAGTGCCATCGATATCGCGCTGTGGGATATCCGTGCCAAGCAGCTGGGTGTGCCCATTTATGAGTTATTTGGGGGGCCGGTTCGAGATTCTATTGCGCTTTATACCCATCCAGGAGGCGGAAAAGACCCCGAGGCGGTAGCCGCCCATTGCAAGGCCATTGTAGAGACCGGACATACGGCGTTGAAGACCGATCCGTTTCCCTTTCAGGCGGATGAGGAAAACGGGTATTTAAGCGGGCAGATATCGGTCGAGGGCGAGGAGCAGGGTGTAGCAGTGATTGCTGCTGTTCGGGAGGCCGTGGGGCCCGATGTGGGAATTTTGATCGATGCCCACGGCAGATGGGATGTTGCCACGGCCATCCGGCTGGCCAATCGGTTAGCGCCTTACAAGATTGGCTGGTTCGAAGAGCCCGTGCCTGTCGAGAGCTACAACGCACTCCGTCATGTGCGGGAACATATCGGTGTGCCGATCTGTGTGGGCGAACGGCTGCACACCAGGTATGAATTTGTGCCGATATTGGAGGATGAACTGGCCGATTATATTATGCCGGATGTGACGTGGTGTGGGGGTATTTCCGAGATCAAGAAGATTGCCACGATGGCCGAGGCCTATTACGTGCCCATCTCACCCCACGACGCGAGTGGACCCATTAACGTTTTGGCCGGGGCACATGTGATGATGACAGTACCGAATTTTTATAAGCTGGAGACTTCACGAGCAAAGTTGAATGGCTACGATGTGCTGATGGATCATCCGCTGGATGTGCGGGACGGTCATCTGCATCTTTCGGACCGCCCGGGGCTTGGCATAGAGTTAAATATCGAGTATTTACGCGAAAAGGCGATTGCACCTTTCAACGGGTCATCCAACGCTTAATTTGCTGATATTTTGATGGAAGGGGTTGGGAGGATTGGTTTGGTTTAGTAGAATTTTTGGACAAGATCTAAAAATTCTTTCCAGCCCTGGATTTCTACATGGGGTTCGGGGCCATCGCAAGGGGCTTGTTGGCGGTTATACCAAATGGCTGCCATTCCTGCATTGTGGGCAGCGGCCATGTCATATTGCGGTGAATTTCCAATGTACCAGAGGTCGTGGGCTTCAAAACCCAATTTGAGGGCAGCCGTGTCGAGGATCAGGGGGTGGGGTTTTCGAACCCAGTAGTCGGCGCTGGACATGAGAAACTGAAAATGGGCTTCCAGTCCGTGGTTGGCCAGCTCCCAGAGAAGGGTTTTGCTGCAGAAGGCGGCGTTGCTGACAATGCCCAGGGGGACCTCCAGCCTGGTGAGTGCCTCGAGGGTTTCTTTCACATCCGGTTCCAGGCTCCAGGACATCGACGCTTGCCAGAAGAGCAATTCAACTTCCTCTTCGCTTCTATCGAATTTGAAGCCGAGGGGTTCATAGATGTGGCGCTGAACAGTGTGTGGATGAAATTCGACCTGGGCGGCTTCCCGCCGGGGAATCAGGTCTTTGTTGATTCGTTCGATCCGTTGGTCGATATCCTGAACCGAGTATCCTTTGGTGTTTTCTGCAATTTCGAGGATGGCGGCTGTGCCGGCTTTCGGGTCGAATCCGTTGTAGGTTAGAAGGGTGTCTCCCAGATCAAACAGGAGGCCCAGGGGTTTTTTGAGGTCGCTGAGAACCGGTTTGGGTTGTTCGGTGGGGGCTTCTTCAGTTTCCATTGCCGTTAGCATGGTGGTGCGCAATTCTGCTTCCAGTTCCAGGTCTTCCCGAACTTCGTGTTTCAAGAAGGCTCGCTCGATGATGTCCTGGAGTTCTTCTTCTAAGGAGGGGATTTCTTTGAGCAGGGTGTCGGTAAAGATACTGATACAGTGCTCACAGATACGGTGCGGGAGTGGGAGAGAGCGGTTGACAAAGTGACGGTAGCCCTCGGAAGGGCGACGGCCGCAAGCGTCGCACCGCTGGGGGGTGGAGGTGATCGACCAACCGGGAACATGTTGGCCTTCCAGAAGGTTGAGGCAAGAACGTATGCAGTCGGAGCAGATGTTGACCTCGGGGCCGAAGAGGATTTTTTCGACCTGGCCCGAGGGGGTTCCGCAGAAGGAACAACTGGTGTTCATGGGGTGCCCTCCGTATTTCTTCGTATTCGTTGCACGAACCTATCCCGTCCTTTTTTGATTTCCACCCGGTTTTGTGATCCTGCTTCAACACTCCACACCCTGGCCTTCGCCTCCATAGATGGCCAGTCGTTCTGGGAGGGATGATTGGGAAACCATGAGAAAAGTAGGGAAAAACCCTGATTCTGGCAACGATCCATTTTAGGCCAGGAATTTCAGGTGGATCTGGCGGTTGATGGGTAAGGTGTGCATCGCAAGTCTCCCGTTGAACGGGAATTAATGTATTGCATGTTCGATGTCAACGGTATTATTTTTCAGGGCGTTCGTTTTCGCAAATCGAGAACCTTCAACCCCTTTCAGGGAGATTTTCTATGCAAGCGTCGATATTGTTTGAAACGGGTCGGCCGCAGGAAGTGGTCGATGTGGATTTGGAGGGTCCGAAAGAGGACGAGGTGGTGGTGCGGATGGTCGCCAGCGGGGTGTGCCACAGTTGTTTGCACACGGCCGACGGGAGCTGGAAGGGAACTCCGCTGCCCATGGTACTGGGCGATGAGGGGGCGGGAGTCGTAGAGGAGATCGGGCCGGGTGTGCGGGGGCTGAGGCCGGGCGATCATGTGATTTTATCCTGGGCGCCGGCCTGCGGGCAGTGCCATTACTGCGCCACAGGGCGGTCGCAGTTGTGCGAGCACAAGGTGCCCAAACGGGGGGCGCTTTTTGACGGCACGACCCGGATGACGTTGGACGGGAAGCCGGTCTACCACTACGGTCATGTTGCGTCCTACGCGTCTTATTCGGTGGTGCCGGCCTCGTGCGCGGTCCCAATCCGAAACGATATGCCTCTGGAGCAGGCGGCCCTGATCGGGTGTTCGGTGATGACGGGGGTGGGTGCGGTGATGAATACGGCGCAGGTGCCGCCGGGGGCGAGCATGGCCGTGTTTGGCACCGGAGGTATTGGTCTAAACGCCATCCAGGGGGGCAGCCTGGTTGCGGCCAATCCGATTATTGCCGTGGATATCGATGCCAGAAAGCTGGACTATGCCGTCTCGCTGGGGGCCACCCACGGGGTAGACGCTTCAAAAGATGACCCGGTGGAAGCCATCAAGGATTTGACGGGGCGAGGCGCAGATTATTCCTTTATTGCGGTGGGGGTGGCCGATGTGATCAAACAGGCCTGGGAATGCCTGGCACCCGGGGGCACATGCGTGATGATCGGACTGCCGCCTACAGGGTCGACGGTGACGTTCGATACGGGCAGCCTGCAGGCCGATGAGAAGGTGTTTCGAGGGTGCAAATACGGCAGTGCGCGGATTCGGGATGATTTCCCCCGGATGGTCGAACTGTATCTGGCCGGGAAGCTGAGAATCGACGAGCTGATTACCAAAAAGTATTCTCTGGAACAGGCAAACGAGGCATTTGAGGATCTGGCGGCTGGGGTGAATGCCCGGGGCTTGATTGTGTTTTAGGCTGTTTCGAGCCTCAAAGGGCGAAGGACTTCGCCGCTACAACGAGGGTGTACCATGAAAATTCTGGTGACTGGATTTGAGCCCTGGAACAAGTGGGACCGAAATCCTTCCGGTGAAATTGCAGAGGCGCTTGCAGGCGAACGGATGGACGGGGTAGAGGTTGTTTCAACCGTACTGCCGGTGGTCCACGGAGAAGATATTGCGCAGGTTGTGCCTCTGATTCAAACGCACCAACCCATCGCCGTGGTTTCTCTGGGCTTGCACGGCCGGGCTTCTCGAATCCATGTGGAGCGGGTGGCGATCAATTTCAAAGTAGTGGATGGCGAAGATTTGCCCATCGTGGCGGACGGACCGGCGGCCTATTTTGCAACCTTGCCGACCAGGGAGATGAGGGATGCCATGAATGGGGTGGGTGTGCCTGCGCAGTTGACGTATTCGGCAGGTACCTTTCTTTGCAACCACGTGATGTATTCCGTGTTGCATTATTTGGCGGAACAGGGGTTGGATATTCCGGCAGGGTTTCTGCATCTTCCGCCCCTGCCGGAGCACGTTGCAGCGGGTCTTTGTGGTGGAGCAAGCATGGCATTGGCATATACGAAAAAGGGAGTTGTGGCCGGGTTGGAGGCGGTTGTAAAAAATGGGAAGGAACGTTTCGGGGTTGAAATCGTCTAAAAATTGAGGTATACTATAAGATAGCCGGGCTTCCACTTTTTGCAAGTAGATGATTTTACTTACTTTTTTCAGGAGGTCATTCCGATGAAACGATGGCTGGTGGTTTTTTTGTTGGCAGTTGCCGTTCCGATTCAAGCAGATATTATATATGATGAAGAGCCCGACGAGGATCTGGCACCTCGGATGGGCCCCATCCATGCAGGGCAACTGGAAATCAATCCGATTTTGTCGATGCGCATCAATGGCAGTGAGATTTTCTATCGGGCCGGGGTTTCGGTGTCCTATGCGCTCAACCGATACCATCAAATTGGCGGCTCGTTTGTGGCGGGCAATCGGGAGCTGGATCGCAGGGCCCGGCGGAATTTCCCGGATGTGCTGGCCGAAAACCAGCCCCGGAATATTCGAGGTGCCACGCTGACGCTGGATGAAGGAATTGGGTCTTCGGTTTCGGGATTTTATCGTTTGAATCTCCCCATTCAGATTCAAAAACGGACCTACCCGTTTGCCGAAGTATTTGCCGCCCGAGACTTTTTGGTCTGGGGCGATGTGAGTGAGGCAGGAGGCAGCGTCGGGGTGCGAAAGATTGTTTCGAGGCGCACGGCCTTTACCACACAATATGGCTATACGGTGCTGTTCTACAACGGCCAGCGTTTGGGGCGTCATATTATAACGGCAGGGGTGTCGATGTTTTTCCGGTAGATCCTGTTTTCAGGTGTGTATACAGATCCCGGCTTCCATACAGTGAAGCCGGGATTTTTTTGTTTTTAAAGGGGTCGGAAGATGGTTGTTCGGGAATGGGGATTTGCATATATTACAGGCTGTTGGCCACAAACGAATGGCATGTTTTATCTCATTGGAGATTGGATTTTATGGCTTCTACTATTCAGGTAACTCAGAGCGATTGTCTGCCCCTCGATGAACGGTGGATGTATCCTCGCTATTTGGGGTTTCGGCCTGTTGATGGGCAGATATGTGATCTCAATGCCCCCCGTTTTTGCTGGCCCTTTGATCCGGAAGGGATTCCACAAGGACCGTTGTCTCCAAAACGTCGATTTAATCTTTTGATTGGACGGACGGCCGAGCTGGATGATCCCGAGGTGGTTGTCGAGGAAACGCCCTATAATTTTTACAATGCTCTGCCGGTTTTGTCGGGCAGCGGTCGCTGGTTCTGGCAGGTCGTTTATGATCCAGGGACACCCGATGCGCGAAAAAGCCGGGTTCGGTCGTTTGAATTGGCTCCCGATGCAGTCGCGTGGGATCGGACCGTGATTGAAGAGATCGAAGGGCGTTTGTGCGGGCATCCTCGAATCATTTTTACGCCCGGAAACCGGTATGGATTGCTGTCGTTGAAAGAAAATGACGAGGAATGTGCCGAGATTGCTCGGCAGGCTGTTGCGCTGGCCGAGGCAGATCTGGAGGCGGATTGGTTTGTCAATTTTCCCGATACCGATACCGATGACCGGTTTGCCTATTTTGCACACTCCAGATGGGCTCAACGTCTGCACAATATGGCGTTTGCTTATATGCTGACAGAAGATGGAAAGTTTTTGGCGGCCAAAGATCGGTTGCGAACACTGGCGGCCTACGAACCGGGTGGGTATGCGTCTCCCGAAGGCATTGGCAAGGCCCACAAATTCAGTACCAAGATCACCGAGCATCTGGGCGTGGCGTTTGACTGGTTTTATCACGAACTTTCACCGGAGGAACGGGAGACGATTGTACATTCGCTGGACTGGCGGATTGAGCACACTTTGAATCACTTTTCCTGGTTGAAAGACGGGGAGATTAATCTTCGAGGTATTGCTGTTGCGGGAACATCGCATGCCTGGGAGAATATTACATGGACGCTGACGGGTGCGATGGCTGTGGCGGAGCATTCTGAGGTTGCCCGGAAATTTGTTGAACTGGTTTTACACTATTTTGTTGGCGTGGGAAGCGGGTTTGCTCAAGACGAAGGGTGGAACGAGGGGGTGTCTTATAGCCCCTGGAAGTTCGGCAGTCTGGTAGCGGCTTCGATTTATGCAACGATGACGATTCCGGAACTGCATCTGGAACGGAATCCGTTCTATCGAGGCTTGGGTGAGTTTTTCCTGTACCAGATCCCGGTAGGTGTGATTCGTCCGGCCTGGGGCGATGCCGGATATCAGTATCGGTATCCGGAACTTGGACAGCATGCCTATCGGCGCAAACTGGCGTATTTTACGGGCGATGGGCGACTGCTCCAGGCGCGAGAGGAGTGGCAGAAAGCTCTGGACACGGGTGCGGTGCAGCGGATGGACCTGGGGAAGCCTGAGATTGAGGAGATTACGGATTATCCCAGGCCCTGGATGGAATATGCGTTGAAGCATTTTTTCGCGGAGCCCGAGATGGAAGAGAAGACTCCTCGGGCCCGAATTTTTCCTACAGCTGGCTGGGCGATGGGGTATTCTGAGCCGCCGGGGAGGCTGGAGGCTTTTCGGAATGGTGTGGGGTTTGTGATGAATTGCCGACCCCGGGGGGGATACAGTCATAGCCATCAGAGCAACGGTGGGTTTGAGTTGTTCGCCTACGGTCAGACGATTGCGACAGGGGGCGGGAGCCGGAGCAATAGCGATTTTGTAGCCAAATCCAGCCAGTCGCACAATGTGGTGCTTATCGATGGTCTCGGACAGAGTGAAGTGGAGGGGTCCAAGGCTTTTCCCAATGCGGGGCGGATTATGGCCTGGAAGGAGACACCGGATCTGGTATATGCGTGTAGCGATGTTCGAAATGCCTATATCGAACACCCACAATTACAACGATTTTTACGGCATTTTTTGTTTGTCCGAAATCGGTATTTTGTTGTGTTTGACGATCTGGCATTGGTGCCAGATGCGAAACCATCTTTGTTCTCCTGGTTGTATCATGTGCAGGCGGAGGTGCCCGTTCAGATTTCCGAGACCCGTTTTGATTATGCGATTGAGGATGTTCACGTACAGGTCCATCACCTGGGAGAAACCGGGCCGCTTGAGGTTGAAAATATGCAGGGGGATGATTGGTATTGCAATCCCATCACCGGCGAAAATCCCTTTGAAAGGGCCAGGGAGAAAGTGTTCGCAAAATCCGGATTGGATGAGATCTGGGCAGGCTTGCCCCGGGTACACAACAATTTGTGGGTGACCACGGAACGAAGCCATGAGGCTCAATTTCTGGCTGTGATTGCGCCCTGGCGGGAAGGAGATGAGACGCCTGATGTCCAAAAGCTGGACTCGGGTGTGGTGAAAGTGACTTATGGAGATGAAAACGATGTGATTGTGTTCGGAAATGCGCGTGACGATGCATTTGTGGTGGTTGATTATGAAGGGATGCGAATGTGATTGGATTCAAAAAGGAGGACCATGTGTCTTTGTTTTCGCTGGAAGGTCGTATTGCACTGGTAACGGGTGCCGGTCGTGGAATTGGTCGTGGAATTGCCGAAGGATTTGGGGAACATGGTGCCAAAGTGGTGTGTGCTGCTCGAACGCGTTCGCAATTGGATGAAGCGGTGGCGGCCATCGAGGGCAAGGGGAGCGAGGCGCTGGCGGTAGAGATGGATGTGAGCGATCTGGACTCGATACATGCCGGGGTGCAGGCTGCGGTGGATCGGTTCGGGCAGATTGATATTCTGGTGAACAATGCAGGCACAAATGTTCGAGAATCGATGATGGATGTGACGGAGGAACATTATGACCAGATTATGGCGGTGAATTTGAAGGGACTTTATTTTTTGAGTCAGGCGGTTGTGAAACAGATGATTCCCCGGAAGCAGGGGAAGATTATTAATATCGGATCGCTGACTACGGGGATTTCGTTGGATCAGGTTTCGGTTTATACGGCCACAAAGGGGGCGGTTGGGCAGTTGACCAAGGCGCAGGCCCTGGAATTGGGGCAGCACAATATTCAGGTGAACGCGATTTGCCCCGGTTTTGTCGTGACGCCTTTGACCGAAAAGGTTTGGGCAAATCCGACCATGCGGGAATGGGGGGAGAAGGGGATTCCCAGCGGGCGATTGGCCACGCCCGAAGACCTGGTCGGCACGGCGGTGTTCCTGGCTGCGCCCGCATCCGATTATGTATCGGGGCAGAGCATTTATGTGGACGGTGGGTTTATGGCCGGCGATTACTGGCCGTTGCCAGCCAGTGGCGGAAATAAATAGATGAGGCTGTTCTTACGCTGGTTCACGTTTTATCTGATTGTCATCGGCCCGGGATGGGTCTGGGAGGGAAGGCTTATGGCAGGGGAATTGTATTCGGTCCGTCAGGAAGATTTTAAAGGACATACGGTTTATGTGCTCGTGGATAGCCAATCCGGTCAGGAAGCACGTGTGCTGCCTTCGGTCGGGAATAATTGTATCTCGTACAAAATTTGGAAAGGCGATGGGTCGGTCGAGTTGATTTATGTGCCGCCCGATCCCGAGACACTTCAGGGCCGGCCGAGCGGATATGGGGTTCCGATTCTGTATCCCTGGCCGAATCGGATTGATGGTGGGAAGTTCAGGTTTGACGGGAAAGACTATCAGTTGGATACACCCGGATCTGGAGAGCACGCTTCGCATGGGTTTGTGCTGGTGCGGCCGTGGCAGGTCGAATCGAGTGGGGCATCCACGGAAGACGGGGCATGGATTCAAAGCCGGTTCCAGTCCGAAGATTTTCCGGAGGTGGCACGGCAATTCCCATTTCCTTTCGAGGCGGTGGTTGTCTACCGCTTGAAAGAAGGCGTTTTGTCTCTGGAGTTTGAAGGCGTCAATACGGGCAAGACCGACATGCCGGCTGGATTGGGAATTCATCCCTATTTCCCATTGCCAATACAAGAAAATGGCAATCGGGATGATTGCACGGTGCAAATGCCGGTGGAGACCTACTGGCCGCTGCGGGACGATCCGATTCCGACAGGTGAGATTTTGCCGATTGCGGGAACCCCATTTGACGTGCGTGAGCCCACGTCTTTGAAGGGCGTGTTTTTTGACAATGTGTGGTCGGGCGTGCAGTTGACAAACGGCTGGAGTCGGTGCGAATATGTGGACGGATCCGCCGGGGTCAAGATTGTGATGGAAGCGGATTCGATTTTCAGGGAACTGGTGCTCTATGCGCCCGAGCAGCGACCGATTGTGTGCTTTGAACCCTATACCTGTGTTACCAATGCTTTTAATTTGCAAAATCAGGGGATGGATGCGGGGTTGATTCGTCTGAAGCCTGGTGAATCTTTCAAGGGGATGATGCGAATCCTGGGCGAGGTGATCGAGTAAACTATGGCAACCTGGAGACGCTATGAAGAACTGCGCCCGGATGAGTTGGCGACCTGCGTTTCGCAAACGCCTGTGGTGTTTTGGCCCCTGGGACTTCTGGAACATCACGGCTGGCATTTGCCCGTTGGGTTTGACGGGATGAAGGCAGAACGGATGTGTATGCGAATGGCCGAGCAGACCGGCGGTGTATTGTTGCCCACCATGTGGTGGGGCGGCGGCGGTGGACACGATATGTTTCACTGGACGTTCTACCAGGATGAGTCCGCGTATACCCAAATTCTGGTGGAGACGACACAAAAGCTGATTGCATACGGATTTCGGGCGATTGTGATCCTGGCAGGGCATTATCCCTGGCGGAAGACGCTGGAAGAACGGTTGCCCGAGATTCGGGAGGCGCACCCGGAGATCTTGTTGTTGTTTGGGACGGAAGTGACTATTGTGGGAGATGCGGTGAATGTGAAAGGAGATCATGCGGCAAAAGAAGAGACGTCTTACGGATTGTCCCTGTTTCCGGAACGGATCGATATGGATGCGATGCGGTCCGGTCGGGGAGATGAGGTCTGGCCAAATAGAACCCCCCCTCCCGAGGATCGGCGCCATTCGCGGGTTCGATTCGATCCGAACGATCCGCTTTTTGCCCAGATGGGGGAGGATTCGCGTGAGGCGTCGGCAGCACACGGGGAAGCCGGAGTATTGCAGGTTGTGAATGAGGTTGTTGCCCGGATTCAGCGCCATCTTGGGGGATGAGGGATATGAGCGAAACATTGAAAGATTTGATGAATGCAAGTTTTGAGCAATACCCCGATCGGACGGCGGTGCGAATTTTACGACAGGCAGACCAGCCGAGCGAGCGCAGATTGCGGTATGTGCCGATAACGTATCAGCAGCTGAAGGATCAGCGCGACCGCCTGGCTTCGGGCTTACACCGGTTCGGCCTGAAAAAGGGGCAACGGGTGGGGATTTTGACGGATGGCGGGCTGGAACCGGTGCTGATTTTTTTGGCCTGTGATATGCTGGGGCTTTCAGCCGTGCCGCTTTGCAACAAGCTGCCGGATGATCTGCTGGTTCACAATATGAATCATTCGGGCGTGGTCTGGCTTTTTGTGGATGCGAAAAGCCAGGAACAGATGGAGCGCGTTTTGCCGCGGTTGGAGACGGCCCCGACCATTGTTTTGACAGAAGGTCAGGGGCAAGAAGGGATCCACACATTTTTTGATCTGGTGACGGAAGGGGCCAAAGGAGATCCGCCCAATGTGATGATTGAACCGGATGATGAGGTGAAGGTGGTTTACACGTCCGGCTCATCGGGATTGCCCAAGGGCGTGGTTCAGACCCATCGCAACCTGGTGGGCAATGTGCGGTCGGTGTGGGATGTGATGAGCGAGCGGGAGGATTTGATTCTGTTCAAATCGGCACCCGATTATCATACAATGGGTATTTTGAATATTTATTTCCCGCTGGCGAAGGGGTGGACCCTGGATTTGGCCCGGTCGCCGGACCGGGTGCTGACGGATATTCGGCATTCCGAGCCGCACGGGTTTTTGACGGTGCCACTGATCCTGGATAAGGTGTATGGCAATGTCCGG